>JAFCBV010000113.1 GCA_017610545.1 Candidatus Nanohalarchaeota archaeon
CCTCTGGATTTTAGCTGTTTGTCAATTAATTGTTTTCTGGTTTGTTTTTCATCCATGTACTATATTTTAACGCATAGTTTATTATTCTTTATTTACTTATCGAAGATGTCTACGCTCTTTAGAAAACGTCTTCTTATCCGTCCTAGAATTCGTTACAAAGTGTAACACTTTGAAAATGATTGCTCCTGATGGAACAACGAGGCTTACAGATACAGCAAATCAGGACAACTCGTCAATCAAGATTTCACTTCACCACAGGCACAGTCTTCTTCGCTCCGCACGCCTCGCACTTGATGAATGCAAGCCTGTCTTCTTTCATAATTTTTGTATCCGGCTTTTTGCACTCAGGGCAAAGGACAAAAGTATTAACATATGCATTGAATTTTTTCCCAATCTGTATCATGCCAAATTTTCCCATGAATACTGCGGACTTGCCTTCAACTGTTGCCTGGCTTGCAAGCTCTTTTGCCATGTATTTTAGAAGGTGCTTTGGATCCCGCCTAAGAGTTGATGCAAGTTCATCAAAGTTCTTAAGTATTGTCCTGTTTCCGACAATCAGGGACATGGGCTTTGGTATTTCAAAGCGCTTTGTCTCAAAGACGTGCTTTGGAAGCTGGGCTCGCGCCTCCTCATGATCTAAAGTACTTTTATTTTCCCGGGTCGTGGCTCGTAGCACGTTCCCTCAGACAAAAGCTCGGATAGCACTGTGTCAACAACACCACTTTCAAAGCCTGAAAGTGAAACAATTGACGGGTAATCTGCACCGTCGCCCTTGTTTTCTGTGCGGATTATTTCAAGTATCTTTGCACGCGCATCACTTGAATTCGAAGGCTCGTCTTTTTTTTGGGCTTTTTCTTTTGATGTAGGCTGCTCTGAAGATACATCTTCGTGCTTTTCAGTGCCGGCATTCTCTTTCACCTTAGCGGGGGTTCCGGAAGGCGCAGCAGCTTTCGCATCCACCCCTTTTTCTTTTAGCACATTCAGTATTTCAACCCAGCGCAATGTCTCTATGTTTGGGTCGCTCTGCACTCGCACAATTTCAGGCATTGTTTGGGTCGCTCTGCACTCGCACAATTTCAGGCATTACATACACTTCATCATTGTATTCCCGTATTCGCCCTATGACATCGACCATGTGGCCTGCCTTGATATCAGAGACGACCTCTGTGTTGCCGAATGCCTTGCACCTTATGATTCCTGTAGTGTCATCAATTGTAATGAACGCATATTTGTTGTCCTCAGACGCAAATGTCTCGCGCACAATACCAAAGAGATGAACACGCGAAAGCCTGTTTGAAAGAGGAGACTCAAAAAAATTTCCATTGCCGTCAGACGCAGGTACTGCAGAAAGCACATCACACACCCTGCACCTTTGTATGGGTATTCGCTTAAACTGCTGGCTTGAAGTATCCCCTGCAACTGTTGAAACGTCGTCCTTTGGGGCGTTGTCAGTTGAAGAACGCGGTTTTTCCGAATTTTCATGCTTTTCTTCCATAAATTACACCTTTCTTATATGGCCTTGCTTTGGCTCAAAAAGCTCTCCGCTTGTCTTGAGCTTTTGTATTATCTCATCCGCGCTCTCTATTCCCTGATCCTCTGCCGCGGCTATAACATCGTTTATGAGGACTGTCTTGTCAGGACTTTCTTCCTGCATTTCACCTACTAGTGAGAGTATTATCTTAAGCTTATTTCTTTGTGTGCTGGTTGTCCCTGACTCAAGCCGGTCTATGTCGAATTTTCCGGTCTCAGGGTCGATTCCGACCTCCATCAGGCACTTTGTCACAATATCAATCGCGCGCTTTGCATCTTCTTTTGCTATTTTGTCAGCAAGCCGTATCTTTGCAGACGCCTCTGACAGCCTTATAAGCGCCTCAAGCTGGCGCGCACCGATTGGCACTGCGCTGTTTTCACCATCTTTACTTGCACTGCTTCGAAGCCCGACATAAAACAATTCTATTTCCTTGATAGCAATCTTTGTAAGCTTTGGCTTAATGTTTGATTTTGCATATGCAATGTATTTTCTCAACATTTCAGAGTCAATTGGCGGGTTCTGTATTTCGGGGTTCTCATGAAGTCGGAGTATGTGGCGCACAAGGCGCGTGTCCTTTTCCCGGTCAGGTATATCCCGTACAGGAAATATGAGGTCAAAGCGAGACAGGAGTGTCTCAGGAAGGTCTATTTGTTTTGGAATTGATTCATAAGCATCGAATCTTCCGAATTTTGGGTTGGCTGCAGCAAGTATGGTTGTCTGGGCATGGAGCGTTGCCTGAACATTCGCTTTTGAAATAGTTACTGTTTGTTGCTCCATCACTTCATGCATTGAGCTTCGGTCTTCTTTTCCCATTTTGTCAAGTTCGTCAATCGCGCAAAGCCCTTTGTTTGCAAGAACAAGAGCTCCTGCCTCAAGTGCCCATCCGCGCATGAATTCATCTTTGACAACTGTTGCGGTCATTCCGGCGCCTGATGCGCTTTTACCGACAACATATCTGGCCTTTGGCGCAAGATGCGTAACATATTTCAGAAGCTGCGATTTTCCGGAGCCCGGGTCTCCTACAAGAAATATGTGTATATCGCCGCGGGTCGTAATGCCATCAGGGCGGACTTTTCGCACACCACCGAAAAGCTGGAGCGCAATCGCAAGCTTGACTTCCTCGTATCCGTAGATGGACGGTGCTATTGACTTCACCAGAGTGTCATATATTTTTGGATCTTTGGCAAGTTCTTTTATTTTCTTTTCATCATCAGGTGTTATTTCAAGATCCTCAAATTCAATCTCGATTGACTCAAGATAGTTTGCATCAACATAAATATCACGCCGCTTGGTTTCCTTACCCATCTCGAATTTCATTGGAGCGTCATTAAGGACTCCGGTTATTTGCACCTTTGAACCCGGAACCACCTTTTTCTGGAACCTCGGGTCAACAAGGTCGTCACGAAGAAATACACCGATTTTTCTTGGCTGCGCCCCACCGTCAAGCCTTTCAGGGACTTCTTCAAGCTCAAGCCTTTGTATGTCTATTAGCTTTCTTATCACAAGCTCAAAGCCGCGCCGGTTCCCGCATTCGCAGGAAAAAGGAGTTTTCAGGTGTGGCTCTTCCTGGAGAATGGTTATTCTTTGTCCGCAGGCCTTGCATTCAAACGTTGCAGCAGTGATTTCAGGGCGCACTTCTGATGCCTGCTTGATTATGCCGTCCACAGCAACGAACTGGCCTATGTGCTTGCTTCTCAGGTTTTTTATCGCGACATTGTTTGATTCATGAAGATTTTTTACACGAAACGTGATTCTTGGAGTATCCTCATCAGCAGGGGTGACGTTTCTGAGCGCCTCGTCTGCAGCGCGCAAACACTCTTCAGGAGTCTCGAGAATGGCGTCAGAAAGCTCTGTGTCAAATTTTTCTATCTCTTGGAACTCGACAACAAGGGATTCGTTGTCCTGCCCTGCCTTAAATATCTTGTCTTTGAACTGCTCGCTTAAAAGAACTTCAAATTTCGAAAGCATAGCTGAATAGTCCATAACTCTATCTTTGACAGAATATTTAAAAGAGTTGGGCAAGTGGCTCTAGCTGCTTCACCTCTGCAAACCTATATTATGCAGGAATACATCAAGCTCCTTGTCTTTCTTCTTACATCTTTTTTCAGGAGCATACGCCGTTCCTCCGCCTTGTATGTCTTTGTATGCGCCTCCAACAGATGGTTCCGCGTATTTTTTGTTTTCGGGAATGGTGTCGAGGTCTACAGATCCAAGACCATAAGGCAATTTAGATATTATGTAAGGCTCTTTTGAGTGATTCACAAAAGGTTCTTTTTTTCTGTCACGTTCAACGAAAAATTCCGAATTCCACAAAGGCGGTCTTACGACATCTACAAGAGAAATGATTTTGTTGCTATTTGTATGAAATCGCCATATTGTATGGCCGTCTTCTGCAGAAAGGCATCTAAAATAACCGTCGTCACATCCAACGAAAAGTTTTCCGTCATAGTATGTGGGGCCCGATGGTATGATGTCGCAAAGTTCGCTGTTCCAGACTTTTTGCCCGTTTAGAGTGAAACAATATACTTTATCGGCGCAAATATAGATTTTATCAGATATTTTTAGTGGTTTTGAAGCAACAATATGTATATTCGTTCTTGATTTCCATAAAACATTTCCTGCCGTAGCATCAAGCGCATATATGTGCCTGTCGCGACTTCCAAAATAAACTACGTTATCATATAGAGATGCGTTATTAAACACCATATCTCCTGTTCGAACAGCCCAGAGAAGATTCCCGTCGGGCGTCATACAATAAAGATTATTATCTGCAGAGCCAAAACACATAAATTTTTCAGTAACAAGTGGCGTTCCAAGAATAATAGAATCCCCCGTCCGAAACTTCCATAGAAGTTTTCCTGATGCGTCAACACAGTAAAAATATCCATACATT
>JAFCBV010000114.1 GCA_017610545.1 Candidatus Nanohalarchaeota archaeon
CTATAACAAATAAAATTCCGAAAGAAAGTGACGTGGTGCTTACAAGCAGTATCATTAAAAGCAACGCTATGTTCAACAGTGAAGACTTATCTTTAAACGCAAACAGCATCAGATTCTCCTCAGAGTTATATTTCCTAGCAGAGTTATTAAATGTTACATAAATTCACTAAAATATGTTGTGAATTCATCAAATAGGTTATCTACAAATGCAAAAACCAGAGAATTCCTTTTTTGCGACAGAGTAATGAATTTGGACTTCGTCAACGCGCGCTTTCAAAGGACCTTTTTTTAGGTATGATACAAACTCTTTAAGAATTTTCTCTTCTCCTTCTGTAACGGCCTCAACAGAACCGTCCGGAAGATTTCTTACCCAACCCAGAAGCCCCAAATGATCTGCAGCCTCTTTTGTAAATGCGCGAAAGTATACGCCCTGGACAAGGCCTTTTACTATTATGTGGGCGCGCTGCATAAGACTTTTTGTTTTCTCAAGCATAAATGCGTTAGAGATACAACAGGGCTTTAAAGCCCTGCTTCCCTCTTAAGGATTTCTGCTTTGTCTGTTTTCTCCCATGTGAAATCAGGGTCTTCGCGTCCAAAGTGTCCATAGGCTGCGGTCTTGCAGTAGATCGGGCGCTTAAGCTTTAGATGCTCAATTATGTCGCCTGGTTTCATATTGAAGTTCTTTCTGACAAGTTCACTTATTTTGCCATTTGGCAGTTTTCCTGTGCCGAAAGTCTCAACAAGAACTGAAACAGGCTCTGCAACTCCGATAGAATATGCGAGCTGGACCTCGCACTTTTCTGCAAGTCCTGACGCAACAACATTCTTTGCAATATAGCGTGCCATGTACGCGCCCGAGCGGTCGACCTTTGACGGGTCTTTCCCGGAAAAGGCACCCCCTCCATGTCGCCCCATACCGCCATAGGTATCAACGATTATTTTTCTTCCTGTAAGGCCTGTGTCTGCCTCAGGCCCTCCGACAACAAAAATACCTGTTGAGTTTATGTGGAATTTTGTATTCTCATCAATATAGTTGCCACAGACCGGCTTTATGACCTCTTCAAGTATCTCTTTCTTAATCTGTTCAGCAGGCACTTCAGGGTTGTGGTGTACTGCGATGACAACGGTGTCAACGCGCTTTGGCGTGTTGCCTTCGTACTCTACTGTGACCTGCGACTTACCGTCAGGGCGCACCCAATTGAGTATGCCCTTCTTTCGAACCTCTGTCAGGCGCATTGTAAGTTTGTGCGCAAGCGATATCGGAAGAGGCATAAGTTCCGGTGTCTCGTTGCATGCATAACCAAACATCATGCCCTGGTCTCCGGCCCCCTGCTCGTGCTCGCTGGTCTGGTTTACACCAACGGCTATGTTCTTGCTCTGTTCATGTATTGACACAAGAACAGAACAGTCCTCATAGTCAAGTCCATACTCCGGGTTTGTGTATCCAATTTCCTTTAGCGTTTTTCTGATTACGCCCGCAACATCAACATAACCTTTTGTCGTGACCTCTCCTGCAACAAGGATGAGCCCTGTTGTCGTAAGTGTCTCGCACGCAACATGCGAATCAGGATCCCGCTCAAGCATTGCGTCCAGAACAGCATCCGACACCTTGTCTGCAAGCTTGTCTGGATGCCCTTCGGTCACTGATTCTGATGTGAATAACTTTTTCTCAACATTTTCTTCTGTCATAAAATCACCTAAGAAAAAGTGGTTTTTGATGCATATATATTGTCCTGAAACAAATATTCCGATAAGAATTAAATTTTCTTAGAAGAAAAAGTCTTCTATTTCTTTTTTGGATGTTCGTTTTGTCTTTTTCTTTGCTGCTTTTGTTTTCGCTTTGCCTATTTTTGTTTTTTTCGCAACTGGTTTTCCAAGTGCCTTCTTTTTTTGTATGGCGCGCTTTGGCTTTACCTTCTTTGGTGCTGCTGCCTTTTTTATCGTATTTGACTTCTTTATTTCGCCGGGAGCAAGCAAATACAACGCTTCTTTAAGGTCCGAGACTTTCGCTGTGGGTCTTTCAGAAGCATCTTCCGGGTCTGCGTTTACATAAATGCCGGTCATTACACGAAATGTCTTTATTCCCGCGTCATTGCCGCACTTAATGTCTTCATACGGCCTTGCGCCTAGAACGGCGCATTTGCGCTTTGAGATATCTTCGCCAGACTTGTCCTTGAGCATTGCAAGAGAAATATTTATTATACGATAATCAGGCAATCTTGTGTCATAGTCCTTTGAGCTTGCAATCAACTCAAAATAGCCAAGAAGATTGTGTTCTTCAAGTTCTGTGCCACACACATCCTGTGCATCGTCAGTCAAAGCAACCAGGGCGTACTTCTTCATCGCATTCTTGAGGAACCTCACAGTGTCCGGATATATTTGGCCTTTAGAGTACAAGACTTCCTGTGGTGATATAAAAAGAACATTCATATGTTTGACATTGGCAGAAAATCTTATAAACATACGGAATTTTGACGAAGTAAGGGGGTTGTAAATAACAGAAGTAGCCAAATTTCTTAGGATAAATAACACGGATACTGCAGAGATTCTGGTTTATTGAAACACAACTGCATCAATATTTGCATAAATTCCCTGGGATTGAACGCGCAAACATATATATGCTCCTTCTGCCGAATATATTCTAGTGAGTATATGAGTTCAAGAATAGCACAATCGCCGGCAGTTTCCATGATTCTAATGACCGGAATAGTTCTTGCGATGGTTACTGTAACATATAACTGGGGCGCTCCCGTAATCGAGAAGAGCCAGACAAATTCGAAAATAGTTAATGCACAAGAAGTCATGTCCATGATAAAACACAAGATCGATGAATCTGCCTTGTCCGGGGAGCAGAAATCATTTTCGGTGGCTCTTGACGGAACGCTTGAGGTTGTACCGACTAAAAACGCAGTAATTTATTCGGTATATACTGACGGGCTCGGGATTGGTTCATTGTCTTATATTTCTCTTGACACCTCATTCGATGCATTTCAACATGAGTTTCATGCAGTGGACGCAGGTGCGGGGGGAATCGTAACTCTTGACGGAACTGATTATAGTGTCGGTGCATGTGCTGTAGACGACATAGTTAATATCGATGGTGTGCCTCATAATTCCGGAGGTGCTTTGGCGGATCCAAATTATGTGCTTGATCATGTGGATTGCACAGGGTTGTTCGATGGATTTACGGTCATCATAGGACCTGAAGAAGAGGTCGTCGGCTTGCTTGGTACGGACGCTGCAGGTGTTGTGATGGCAAAGACTGTTGATATGGGTGGAGAATACATAAATCGTATGCGTCTTACATATCGCGAGCTTGATGATGTTACAACACTTGAAGGATATAAGACTATAATTCATTCGGAAGGAAACCGTATGGTGTCCTCTGGAGAACATACTATAACCATAAGGCGGGGAAACATAGAACGGATCCCCTCAGGTTCACACTTGGGT
>JAFCBV010000115.1 GCA_017610545.1 Candidatus Nanohalarchaeota archaeon
TTCATAGGGGATGAATTTTATTTTGAGCTTAATTTTAATCACCTTCAGAGCATTTTGAAAAGTTTTGCATAAAGCTCTTTCATATTCTTGTCGTTTTTCGCACTTATGCCTATGACTTCATATTGCGGGAATGCTTCGCGCACTCGTTTTAGATTGGACTTTTTCAGGTCAATCTTGTTTCCAACAATGATGACCGGTGTTTTTCTTGCATCAAGGTTCCCAAGAAGTGTGATGTTTACCTGATTTATGGGGTCCTGCGTCGAATCAATGACAACCAGTACAAGATCCATCTTGTCGAGCCACTTTATTGATTCAATAACACCTTTTGTCGCCTCTTTTGCCCGTTGCTTTGACTCCTTTCTTTTCATCCCGTATTTCAGGAAGTCCTCAAAGTCTATTTTTGTTGCGATGCCCGGTGTGTCCACAAGATTGAAATTCAGGGACTTGCCGTTGTGCTTCATTGTGACTTTTTCTTTCACCTGTATTTCGCGGGTTTCATGCGGGATAACAGAAGCTTTGCCAAGTTCTTCCCCAATCCAGTCAAGGCAGATCCGATTTGCAAGTGTGGTCTTGCCGGCATTTACAGGACCGTAAAGACCTAGTTTTATGTCTGGTTTTTTCCTGAATATTTTTGAGAGCAGGGCGTTAAAAGTGTCTCTTATATGGCGGTGTATGCCACTTATTGACGAAAGCATAAAATATACTTGGTGTTGCCGTATATAAACCTATGTCATGCCTGATTTTCGTAAGGTTTTGCGTTTTTTTGCAAAGAAAATGGTTTTGTTGTTGGTGCGGTTAATTTTCTCAACACTTTATATAGTTAAAATACAATTTCTGTATATGAAACGGCCGAACATACTGGCGTTTGCCGGTATCGCGCTTCTTTTTTATGTGGTGTTGCTTGCATATTTTAATGTCGGCGAAATTTTTCATGCAGCAAAAAATTTCGATATTTTTTATGCAATTCCGTTTTTTCTTCTGATGTCAATATCATATTTGTTCAAGTATTCCCGGTGGGCTTTTTTTATACGCGGTGCTGGTGTTTCGGTTCCAACGAAAAACCTGTTCATGATATTTGTTTCATCCCTTTCGATGCTTATAACCCCTGGAAAGGTTGGCGATGTATTAAAATCATACCTTCTGAAAAAAAAATTCGGATATGAGCAGAGAAAGACACTTCCTTCAGTAATTCTCGAGCGCATAACGGATTTGCCGTCTATCGCGATTCTTTCTGTTGCAGGGGCGTATTCTGTTTACCAGAACAAGTTTATCATATTGCTACCGTTTCTTGTTTTGTTTATCTCTCTTTTTGCAATAAAGAGCAGGATATGTTTTCGAAAAATAGTGGGATTTGTCGGCAACCACGCACGCACAAAAAAATACAGCAAAAGCGTTGAAGACTTGTATAAAAATATGCGCGCGTCAACAAGCTACAAAAACCTGTTCACAGGAACTCTATTGGGCCTCGTAGCATGGAGTGCAGAAGGAATGATGCTTTATGTGCTCCTTCTTGGTCTCGGCATACAGGTGAATTTTCTTTTTGTAGTATCCATCTACGCTATTTCAGTTATTGTCGGAGTGCTATCTCTTATTCCGGGAGGGATCGGGGCAAGCGAGGCAAGTATGTTTGGCCTATTGATTGTTGCAGGAATCTCAAAGCCTGAAGCTCTTGCAGCAACAATAATATTTAGAGCCCTGACCTTATGGCTTTCACTGGCTATAGGGTCTTTGATGTTGTCAATTATAAACCGGACAAAAAACATATCAGGGGATGAAGCGAATCCAAATCAAAAGTCAAAAATATAAAGTAGTTATGAACACAATATAGTCTGTCGTGATTTTTTTGATAAATAAAAAAACAGGTACCGAAATAAAGAATCGTGCAGTATCTTTTTTCAAGGACAAGCACAACCTTATTGCAGTTGCGATTTTCATTTTCGCTTTTGCACTGCGTTTTGATTATGCTTTCATGTCCGGCCTCTGGGTTGACGAAGGGCGCTATGCTGTGATGGGGCGGGCACTTCTTGATCATCCCTTTGATTACAGCACTATGATGCACGGCACAATTACAGAATTTCCACCAGTGTTTCCATACATGCTTTTCTTTTCACAATACATTTTTGGGGCGGGCGACTTTGCTGTTCGCATAGTTAATCCGATTCTCGGGGCATTGTGTGTTCTGTTGATGTATGCCCTGGGGCGCGTCATGTTCAACCGGAATGTAGGTTTGTATGCCTCAGCACTTATGGCGGTTTCGCCTTTAATTTTATTTTTCAGCGAGCGCGTGCTTCTTGAGACGCCGATGGTGTTTTTCGGCCTCAGTACACTATTCCTATTTTACTATGGTTATGAGCGAAAGAAAAACATGTTTCTTTATGCATCAGGAATATTCTTTGTTTTAGGATTCCTCACAAAGCAAGCAGTATTATTCATCCTTCCGGCAATAGGGCTATACCTCATATATTCGAGAAAGTGGGCATGGCTTAAGGAGAGGCGCATATGGATTACTATAGCAATAATGCTTTTGGTTATGATGCCGTGGGCTGTAAGAAGTTATACGCATTGCGGGTCTATTTCATGTGAGGCATCCTTTGCAATGAGTTGGTTTAGCTCAGAGGGCGGCGGTCTTGATGTTGTGCGCGATTATTTTTACTACATAAACCTTACGCCATTTACACTGACCACCGGAGTATTGATTTTATCATTTTTCGGTCTCATCCCTTTAATTAACGGGCGAAAGAAAAAAGAGTATCTGTTGATACTGTCGTTTGCCCTCATGATACATATCATTTTTGCGATAACTGCTGTAAAGGTTCCGCGTTACATACTTCTTGCCGTGCCCATATTAATCCTCCTTGCTGCAAAAGGTGTTGACGAGATATCGAGGCAGATTGCAGGAAAAGAGCGAAAGTATGCTTTTTTGGTGGCCCTGATAATCCTCGCGCCCGTGCTTTACATATCGTATAATGCCGGTACAACAATGATTGAAGAGAAAGCGCCCGGTTTTTTGATGCTAAAGGATGCAGGGCTATATCTTGAGAACACTCCAAAAGACACAGTGATAATGGCGTCCCCCCCGCAGCCCATATCCTTTTATGCCGGCGATAAGAAGACCGCAGCATACCCGATTGAAGCCGAAGATCTGGCAGAAGCGATATACAATACAAGCACAGATTATGTGATAATAGATGCTTACGAAAGAACACAAAGGGATTGGATATATTCTTATGTCCCAACAAGACCATATCTTGTTTTCGAGAAAGTATTCAATCAAAATGATCAGCCTGTAGTTGCCATTTTCAAGGTGGATCAGGACAAGCTCATGCTTGAGCTTCAAAACAAGACAAGGGTGTTAGAATAAAGAAAAAAAAAGTTTCTGTGATAATTCCCGCACTCAATGAAGAGGAAACAATAAGCAAAGTTGTTCGCGACTTCAAGCGCGAGA
>JAFCBV010000009.1 GCA_017610545.1 Candidatus Nanohalarchaeota archaeon
AATGAGAACATGGTCGACGGGACAATTAACTTTACGTCTCCTGTTGACGAGGGATTTTACATAATGAAGTTCCGGTTCACTGCTAATGTCAACGGCACAGTCGAGAGCGGAATAGGTGATGCATTTTTCATGCTAAAGAAATACATGGTGTGGGGGGAGTTGTCAGGGTCTGATGAGGGGTCGTGGTATGTAAAGCAAGGGCAGAACATAAGCCTTAGCGTGACTGTTCTTGACATAGACAAGGCGCAAAGTGTATTCGGGGGATATAACAGCCAGAAGACCTGCACTGGTTGTGGCGGGTTTGTTGTAAATGTTTCTGAAGTTAGAAACGACCAGCAGTTCAAGATGGTCACGGACTACACTGTGCTGGTTGGAACAATAATAAATGTTACGAATCCTGTGGCAACGCTTACAATTGTGCCCGGCAGTAATATGCAGCCCGGCTGGTACAGTATTGACCTGTCTGTGACAGACCCTGCCACGAATGCCACATACTTTGGGTGGGGCTGGTTTGAGGTAAGGAACTTCTGGGTGGATTTAATGAAAGTGGAGTGGGACGGAGGCAATTATACAATGTCTGAGTCAGGGGGGCATTCTGCCACATATCCTGTCGGCGATGACATAACATTTGCAGTGCTGGCAAAGGAACCAAACATGCCGGATCTTCTTTCGCCTGACACAGTGACGGTGGAAAGCGTTCAGTGGTTTGTTGGCTGGCCGCCTGTTCCTGTATCGGGGTACAGTGCATCGGCTGAACTGTCTTCTGTGCTTATGTGTATGGATCCCGAAAATTGTCAGTCAATGCCGGCATATGTCGTAACAATTTCGGATATTCCGCAGGACATGCAGGGAGACTTTCAGGCAAATGTGAAGGTAAGTATTGATGGTGTCTCTGATATTGGAAGCTTCTGGTTTGATGTTTCATCATACCGGGTGGAAACAGAATACAGGATGAATTCCTGGCCTCCGCTTTACTCAAGCACAGAAAAATTGATAGTTAACTTTACCGGTGCGGACTTCGACACCCCGCCAAACGCGCATAACCTGACGAACATCAGTGTGGAAGAACTGTTTGACCAAAAGCGTGGCAGGCCAGTTAAAATGAAATATGGAGAGAACTATACAACAGTGTGCAATTCAAACTTTTGCACTCTTGAGATGAACCTCTCAGGCCTGACATCGGGAGAGTACTTTACGAGATTTCAAATTGTTGATTACCAGGGAGTACCTAAGTCAGGAGAAGTGTTTTTTAAGATTCAGGATGTTGTCATAAGCGTTCCCACAATAGAAGAGGCATGGCTGTGGGAAACAGACACTGTGAGCAAAAAAGTGGACAACAATATTATGAGGGCCGAATGGTCCAATTGCGGGAACTCAAGAGATGACAATTCGGGAGAATATCTCTTCTGTGGCGACTATCATGACGGCTCACAACACATGTTCAACCTGAGTGTGCAGAATGTCACATACCAGAAAGAAATGTTCGGTTATGTGCCTATGATGGAGAGTTGGATGGCCGAAAGGTTCGGTTCGCAGGCAAACAAGAGCCGGATGTGCATGTACTCCAATGGCTCCCACATGTGGATTAATGCTACGTTTGACGGCAACTGCAACCTGACGCAGACACAGCCTGTGGCACTTAACAGGACGTTTGAGGATGGCAGTGGCGGAATATGGAGGCTGGACGCACTCGGAGACCAAAGCATCACAATCACAGGAAACAACACACTGTATAAGACAGGCGTGTTTATTAACACATCATATTCAAGGAGCGGCGTAGTCAAGCTCGGGCAGATTTCCGAGGATCGCCTTGGTGCATATACGCCGCAGGGGAGAAAGGGTATTGACCTTGATGCTGACGGTTACACCAATGGAACTATGTATTTTGCTATAACAGACAATGCAGTGTCCGGGGTGTATGACACGTTCTTCTTTTCAACAAATGGGAATTTCACGACACCGATTTCAGTGAATAATCCTAACAGGACGGAACGGGAATTCGGGAACAGCCAGTTGACATTGCTTAGCATAGATCCGCGCGCGCAGAGTTTGAGATTCTACTCAAAGCAGGTCGGTGACTGGGCGCACATGGGCGATATAAGGATGAATAGCAATATGACTATACCAATTCTTGTTTCTGCTCCGGACGGCACGCCGAAAAGCGCCAATGTTTCTGTTACAGGATACAAGGACATGAGTAACTGGCAGTTTACGCCGGAAGCCCTTGTCACGAACCAAAATGTTACGGGCATAGGAGAACTTGTATTCAATAGCAGCGCTCTTGGAGGCACAGGAGAATATGCTTTTGCAATAGAGGCAGCAGGAGATAAGACCGAGGAATGGAAATGGCCTATGGCGACTGTGCGCGGATTCCTTGTTGACGGGGATGTCGGGGAAGCTATGTACATCAGCGATTTCAAGCAACTGGACATAAAATCCTTTAGGTGGGATACAGAGGGCGTCAAAATAGTGAGGATACAGCAGGATGCAAGAAACAGTACACAGGGTTACCTTGTTAACGGCATTCTGGGTGATGTGTATGAGATTAATTCTGTGAGTGAAGGATGCGAGTTTTTCAACGCCGCAGGCAACATGACAAATCATGTTATATCAAACCAGTCGGCTTACGGCGTTCTCGGGCATCACACAGACAATCACGGGTATTTCTTTTACAATTCAACAAGCGAGGACCTTTACAGGAACGAGACTGACTGCTGGTTCAATGTCAGCGCTTCTCCGACAACATACCAAGAGGGAAGCTACATCACTATTGAAAAAGAGGGAACGAATTTCAATGCAAGTATTTTGACTATTGACAGGGACCAGTACAATTATGAAAACCGCACAGATTGGAATGTGTTTTTCGGGAACACAAGCCATTGCCACAGTTTTGATAATACGCCTGTCATTGCTGTGTTCAGCGTTTCAAACACGACAGACACTGTGTTATCTGCGGCATATAACTATACTTCATCAACAATCTGCATAAATTCCACTAACTGGGCTAATTCAACTTACAACATCACTTATCAGACATTCGGCAGGAGCTGGAGAGTTGATTTTGGTGTAGCAGGGCTAAACGCATCTGATATCATGCCCATGGTTAACAACCTGAATAACCCGCACTGGGGGTTGGAGTGGGGCTACATGCAGAATGTGAGCATATTCGGCACGTATTACGACATTATACTTGCAAATGACACATACAATTACCAGAGGTGCTCTCTTGAGGCATCTCCTGACGGGCAGTGCGCAAAGAAGGCATGGCTGGTCCCGACAGCCATAGGCAACTTTTCAGACCCGCAGGCAATAGGAGTAATAATCGGCGAGAACTTTACTGATGACTTGTACCTTGCATCAGTTGGTCCCAATGACGGGGACGGGATAAATGTCGGAAACTTCTCAGGGTTTGGGCTCATCCAACCCCCTGGTATAGGCATGATACCTCTTGCTGACAATACGGCAAGCTATTTTGTAGTGCTGAATGAAACCTTTTTGGGTTATGATTTAGACAAAAACGCCAGCACGAACAAGACATTCTATATGCTGGCATTTGACTCAGACTTTAATGGAGTGCAGAAGTTGACCAGCAACCTGATTGATGATGATCTGGAATTGATGCAGGGCACGCTTAACATCAATGGCACTGAGACGCCTTATGATTTTACCGGTGCGGAGAATGGGACAGACGAGCGCTGGGGCGGGCTGCCGACAGGCATTTATGGTGGCTGTGCGTCTTTTGGTGAGGAGAACAGCAATATGACTGATGAACAGCGCCCAAGCTGGGATGTTCCTTTGTTCAACAGCACCGACAAGATGGTGCTTAGAAAACATGCGTGGAGGATTAATGAAACCCAGCCTGTGGATATCCTGCTTAAGATTTTCAGCTTTGACCAGACACCAATACAGGGGGCAAACCTGAGTGTGACAAAGGTAGCACAGGCAAATTGGTTTGGATTCGCTGAGCTGGTAAAAGACACAGATTATTCTGTGGTCACAACATATAATGTTACTGACCAGTATGGCTATGGCCTGCTGAAGGTATCTCCTGCAGCTTCATGGGAGACTAATGCAAATTATCAGGTCGTCATAAATATAGAAACGCTGCAGGGAAATGAGACCCTTGAGAGATGGTTCTGTGTGGGGGGATGTGAATGGTAAGGTACATACTGCCTTTTTTGGTTATGTTGGCTTTGCTGGTTTCCCCTGTCTCTGCTACGGTGTCAGTGACAGTATCCCAATCCGGCGCCGATGCCGGGAGTGTCATGGGTGGAGAGACATTCACTGTCAGCGCTTCAGGATGGAGCGGAAGTTGCAGTTCTGCTTATCTTGATTTGACCAACTGCCCGGTATGCAGTGTGTCTGAGAGCCAGAGCAAAACTTTAAGCGGGTCAAGCGTTTCATGGACAACTATTAGCGCGACTAAGGCAAATTCACAGTTGATTTCAGTCAGCGTTTCAGGCACATGCAGCCCGGACGCGGGCAGCACATCTTTTGATGTCAAGAATCCCCCGTCACTATCGGCTGAGTTAAGCACCGGTTCAGCAAATGTTGTGCAGGGTTCCACATTTTCTTTTACATTAAATTTGCAAAATTCCGGTGAGACTACAGCAAGGTTCGGGACAATAATAGTTTCACCAAGTGATTTTTCAATATCATCCGGTTGCTCGCCTTCGGATATTCCCGGTGCGCAGGGGGCAGGAATGTCTTGTGTTGTAGCAGCTTCTGCTTCTGCTGCGACGGGCGCAAGGACCGTGACAATGAGTATCAATCCTGCTAATGCCGGTTCTGTGACAAAGAACCTGGCAGTGACAGTTACAGCATCCCCGAGCGACCCTCTTGATGACCCGCCTGCTGTATCCCCCGGCGGAGGTGGTGGTGGACCGCCTGACAACAGTAAGCGGGAGAGAAATGTTACAGGCCAAATAAACCCCCCGGGACTTTTGAATAATACAAGGCTTCAGGCAGCAATTCAGAAAGTGCTTGCACTGGGAAATATGAGTGAGAATGCACTTCAAAATATGTTGATGCTATCAAACAGAATTTCCGGGGACAGTAATGTTTCCCGTACAATAACTGTGGAGGGTGTGCAGTCTCAGGTCAAGACAACAGTGATGTATCGAGGCAATAAGACTGCAAGAAATTATATTCTGTATGAAAAAATTCCAAAGACATTTGCCGTGTCCACAGACAACATAACTGTTTTGGCAGTCGGGGCGAAAGTCGAGATTGTTGAAAAAGATCCTGAATACGCAATCGTGTTTGATACTGTAAACCCGGATCAGGAATTTAGTGTAACATATACCATTAATCGGGCTGTTTCAACAAGCACTGTTGACTCATTTGCACTCGAGGTATATGCAGAGTCTCTGGTCGATGAATCACAACTCATCGTTGATTCCGGGGAAGAAGTATGCGCGCAGGTGATAACCCCTGCAAAGAATCCTGCAACAGGGGAGTGCAGGAAGTTTTCGACACCATGTGATGTTCCTGAAGGATGGGTGACTGTTGAGTCCTGTGAGCAGGCGATAACAACAGGCGAAAGCGATACTCCGGAGAAAGAAAAGTCAAAGGCAATTTATTATGTTTTGATTCTGGTTGTGCTTGTTGTGGCAGGGTACTATCTATATCCAAAGATACGCGACAGAAGACTTTATCATTCTTTTAATAACATATAGCGCACTAAAATATACCTGCTGAGGGCGCACAGCCAAATAATGCGCGTCGGAAATGTGGGCTGTCTATGAAAGTACAAAGAATGAGTTCTCTAAAACAAAAGATATTGTTTTTTAGCGGTCTTGTGGCAGTTCTTTTTGTTATGTCCTTTTCAGACTGCGTACTTGGCAGTAGCCCATCCTGGAATATTGAATTCATGGGCGACACAGCATCTTATTCTTCAGGAGGCAGCATTGACGTGGTCCTTCAGATAACTGCAAATGACGTTTTCGAAGATGTTACGGTGTCAATAAACCTGCCTTATGGATGGAGTGTATCAAGCGGTCCCTCGGAATACAAGAGTGGCGTGGTTACTGAAAAGTCAGCAGTTGGCTGGACTGTTTATGGCGGCAGCAAAGAGTCTTTGGATGAAATAACAGCTACTGTAACTTCTGTAAATCCTGCAATGTCAGAGACTGTAACGCTTTCTGCGGCAGGCGCTTTACCGCGCGTTGATTCTGTACGTAGTGCGCCTTCAGGCGTACAACCAGTGCCGACTGATATCGTAGAGCCTGTGGAAAAAGACGAGGAACCTTCTGAGCCTAAGACGTCTTTTTTTAATTTCACGCGCATTAAGGAATCTATTAAAAATCTTTTTTCAAGGGAGAAGACCTGCGAGCAGGTCATAACACCTGCAAAGAATCCTGCAACAGGGGAGTGCAGGGAGTTTTCTACGCCTTGTGATGTTCCTCGTGATTGGAAAACTGTTGAGTCCTGTTACGTAGAACTTGTACCAGACAATGACACAACTTCAAATACTACTTCGCAGATATTGCGCGCACTATTCTATATTGTAATTATTGTGGTTGTGGCAGTTCTGATTATAGTGGCTGTGTCTGCTTACAGGCTTTACAGCCAGAGGCAATCCGAATCTTCTGGCAGAAGGTACTCTTTTGAGTAGGCGAAGGCTTTTTCTAGCGCAGAGCATATATATTTTAGAATCCAACGAATGAGAGGTATAACTGCTGTATCTTGCGGCTTGTTTTTTTTTGAGGTGTGTGTATGACAGAAAGGAATCAAGTATACAAGTGTGAAATTTGCGGAAATATTGTGGATGTTCTTTATGCCGGTGCAGGAGAGCTTGTCTGTTGCGGGCAGCCCATGAACCTGCTTGAGGAGAAGACAAAGGACGAAGGGCAGGAAAAACATGTTCCTGTTGCAGAGAAGACAGAAAAGGGGCTAAATGTGAGAGTTGGCTCAGTGCAGCATCCAATGGAGGAAAAACATTACATCCAGTGGATACAGGTTATTTCGAAGGGCAAAAGCTGCCGGAAGTTTCTGAAGCCGGAGGCTGTGCCTGAGGCAGAGTTTGATGTTTTACTTGAATCTGCAGACACTGTTCGGGCGTACTGTAATGTTCATGGCCTTTGGAAGGCATAAAAATGAGGTGTTAATATGAATGAGACAATTATTAATCTAACAAAGGCATTTGTTGGGGAGAGCCAGGCAAGAAACAGGTATACTTTCTATTCAAAAATCGCCAAAAAAGAGGGCTTTGAGCAGATTGCAGGAGCTTTTCTTGAAACCGCAGAAAATGAGCGCGAGCATGCAAGCTGGCTGTTCAAACTAATTAATGAACTGAAAAATAAAAGCAGTGAATCTTTGGATGAAATTCAGGTTGAAGCTGCGGCTCCGACGGTTTTTGGCACTACTGAAGAGAATCTGAAAGCGGCAATTGCGGGCGAGAATTATGAGAATACAAAAATGTACCCCGAATTTGCAGAGCAGGCAGAAAAGGACGGATTTGCTGATATTGCGTTTAGGCTGAGGGCAATTGCAGTTGCAGAAAAACACCACGAGGAAAAATACGCGGCATTGTTGCGTGCTGTTGAGGCAAAAACGGTGTTCAAGAGGGATGCGCCTGTTAAGTGGGTGTGCAGGAAGTGCGGCTATGTTCATGAAGGGATTGAGCCTCCTGGAAAATGCATGTCCTGTGATCATCCGAAGGCTTATTTTGAAGTCGCTAAATAGGGTGGTGGCTCCCCTGTTATGTAAATAGGTGGTGCCTGATATATAAAATAATGATATATTAAGTATTTAAAAAAAAGAAAAGGGAATCCAACTACATGCCGCGCTGGTGTTGGTTCCCTCGAACTTCTTCATTTGTTGCTTGATTGCCAGAATGGCAATCTAAGCATGTATTTCCCGGCAACGGGTGGTGCGTCTTAGGTCCATTCGTGTGACAAGTGCCACAATCCGGGATTGCCACAAATAGGCCAGAGGGCATGTGGCACGGCAAGCAGTCCACAGTTTCATCCGGGTGGTGGGCTGATATGTACCCATCCATATTCTTATGACAGTCACTGCATATTTCAGTAGCGATTGCCATCTCATCGGCTCCAGGACCGTTTCCTGCTATGGCCGAAGCCATGGAGGAAAACACCACAAGCAAGGCGATGCCAAAAACTATTTTTCTCATATATTTCACCTCCGTTTATAATAATTCTATTAGAAAAAAATAAAGACTAACTAAGAAGTCTTACCTATCTTACTCACAAATCAAGCAGAACAGCGCTCCAGATTGAATCCCTGAAAGGATTTTTTAGTGGTGAAAACATTAAGTCCTGTGGAAACAGCCACATTCATGGGAGTGCGTGAAAACCCCCATTTATAACACGCATACGTACATTTAAATTAGTTTCCAAAAACCATAACTGGTTAATAGTGAATAGAATATGCCGCAAAAACGTAATCCTGCAAATCGGTATTAATTCAATAAGCGGTATTTTTGTCAGATGAATCTATATTAAAATTAAAATAACTACTATAAACGTTGACATGCTGCCCTGTGGGCGAGGCATCTGAAGCAACAGGAACAAGAATCAATGTACGGGACTTTGCAGCATAAAAGCCTTAAATGAGAAAGGAGATGTTTTATATGGATAAAAAAGTTACGATATACAGCACCAATGCATGCCCTCATTGCCACTTGGCAAAGGCATTTTTCAAAGAGAATAATGTGGAATTCACAGAACACAATGTCGCGGAAGATGAGGATAAACTGAATGAAATGGTTGAGAAATCGGGGCAAATGGGAGTTCCGGTTATTGATATCGATGGCAAGATACTTGTTGGATTCGATCAAGAGGCTTTGAAGGAAGCTCTGGGGTTATGATGAATTGAGCTAACGACTTGGTTGGTGAGGTACATACTTTTTGTTTGTGCTGCCGCAGACATCGCATGCGTTCCCGGGCATTGGTGCGTTGCATGCCTTGCAGTGCCCCTGCCAATTGAGTTCGCGCGTTATTCCTTTTTTTGAAAGAGGGATGAAACCTATCTTTTCTTTCTTGCAGAGATTCTGCACGGCGTAATCGTCAGATACGACAGCAACTTCTTTCCCCCTGCTTTTGAATTGCAGTGCAAGGGCAATAATTCGAATGTCTGTTTGCGAGACACGATCTTCTGTTCTTTCCTGCAGTTTTTTTGCTGCAACAATAAATTCTTCTTTAGGCTCGATTATTTCAAGCCCCATTTTTTGTATCTTGTCAAACTCTATTGCTGCCTTGCCGCTTTTCATTTCCTCAGCGACCTCGAAAACAGTGACGCGCGCGCCTTCAGGCAGGCCGTCGGAGGCGTTCTCGAGAAACACTGTTGAGTCAAGGATTAGGATTTGCATGAATACTATTGGCGGGTTAGATTGAAAAAGACGTATGTTAACGATTCAAAGCAATCTGAGCATCTCTTTTGCAGACTTTCCAAACTCCCGATATTGCCTGTCCTTTTTATGGTACAATCCAACTGCAGTGGATGCAAGGCAAAGAAGGCGCAATTTTTCGAAACGGTAGTTTTCTTCATCTGTTAATGGAACTTCTGTTTCATAGCCATCTTTTACGCCCCTGAAAAAAGAGCCCTCTGTAGAATGTTTGCTTGCGTATGCCAGGTCCAGCATAGGGTCTCCGCCAATCGTATACCCGGGGTCTAAAAAGAGTATTTCACCGCGCTTTTCCGAATATATGAAATTGCCTGCATTGATGTCTCCGTGAAGAAGTTTTGGATGCGTTATAATCATCCTTTTATCACGTGTGCATTTGTGTAGTTTTTCTCTTTCATCTGCAGTGAATATTTCACGAGCGGCGTTTCGCGTGCTGCAGTCCATGTGTTTTTCAAGAACTTCGCGCCATGTCTTACAGTTCCACTGGCCTTCATTGCATGCGTTTCCGAAACCATTTACCTGAATGCAATGTAATTTTTTCAGCTTCGCTCCAATCAGTTTTGCAAAAACGTATTCGAACACAGATGACGTAAACCTCAAGTTGGTTCCCTCAATGAATTCAAGAACCTCAAACATATACGGTATTTTCTTTCTTGAGGTGTCTGCAAATATTGTTCCGGGTGTCGGGATGTTGTTTTTGTGTGCTTTTTCTCTCCAGAAAATCTCAGTCATAATGCTGTTATCAGGGCATATTTTTACAAAGTATTTTTTTGATGTTTGATCTGTCACTGAAATACATACACTTCTTTTAGTATCTTTTACAGGCCGGTGCTTTAGAGGCGTTATTTTTGCGTCCAGAAAAATCTTTGGCAGCAGGGTGTCTAGTTCGGCAGTTATTTTGGCGAGTGTGTTTTCATGGAATCTTTTAGGGGTGGGCCGCATAGATGTTTCAGGATGCATGATGTGCCTCAATCATGGGCTTCATGGAGAATATTGGCGCGTTATATTGAAAAATGTTTGTGGACGATTTTGTAAAAATC
>JAFCBV010000116.1 GCA_017610545.1 Candidatus Nanohalarchaeota archaeon
CTCTATATGTCTTTGTCGGATTGGACCCTCAAAAGGTACATGCCTTTGCTTGCCTTATCAATGCTTTTGCTCGCGTTTTTTGTTGGTTTTCTTGCATACAAGCAGATAACTACCGGAAACGTGGTGGCACTAGGAGTTGACTTTAGAGGAGGCACACAAATTACATTTGATGTTCCTTCTGCGCCAAATGCAAATGATCTTGAGTCTTTGCTATCTCAGGAACTTGGTGCCGACGTGAAGATAAAGATTCTTAGAGGCCTAAAAACAACTGTTTCTCTCGAAACATCCATGGAATTGGAAACAGATGATGCTGTAGCACTCCTTGATTCGGCAGGAGTTAATTACTCAAACATATCTGTCCAAAGAATTGGAGCTGCTCTTGGAGCAAGCTTTTTTGCACAGGCAAAAAGAGCGATTTTTCTTGCATTTTTCTTTATGGCGACAGTAGTTTTCATAACATTCAGAAGCATTGTGCCTTCTTTGGCCGTTGTCCTTGCAGCGCTTTCAGACATTGCTGCAGCGCTTTTTGGAATGAATATTGTAGGAATTGAACTTAATCTTGCATCCCTTGCCGGCCTGCTCATACTCATAGGATATTCTGTTGATACAGACATACTGCTTTCAACGCGCATTCTTAAGCGCGGCGGTGGAGACAGTATTGACAAAAAAATAAAGTCTGCGATGGGTACAGGACTTACAATGACCACATGCGCCATTGTTTCTGTTTTTGTACTGTATCTTGTCTCAACATCGATTGTGCTTGACCAGATTGCGCTCGTAATACTTTTCGGGCTCATTGCAGACCTTCCCTTTACATGGTTCCAGAATGTCGGAATAATGAAGATGTATATGCTAAGAAAAAATGCGCGATAAATATGAACATAACAAAATTTTTACGAGAGCCACGAATCATCATGGCATTGCTTGCACTCACCATAGCATTCGTTGCTATCGGGCCAACGCCTGTGCCAAACAACGAAGGCGTTATGGAACTTAATACAAACATTCTTCTGGGTCTTGATCTCCAGGGCGGTGTCCGGGCACTGATAGAGCCCGAAGACGCCTCTCAAGCAACAGCACTTGAAGTCATTAGTGTTCTTGACACCAGATTAAATGCGTTCGGCCTGCAGGAAATGAATTTAAAAGCCGTACAGGTTGAAGATAAATGGCTCGTACAACTTGAAATTGCAGGAGCAGACGAAGCAAAACTAAAGGAACTTCTTGAAAAGCAGGGCAAGTTCGAGGCAACAATAAACCGCGTCATTGATATTGAAGGCGGTGAAGGCACTCTTGTTCTGGACGACATAGAATATTATTTTGAATTCTCAAGCGACGTTCTGATGATACTAAACGGAACAGAAAAAACAGAAATAATTTATGGAGAAAAATTCATGCTTGACGGCATCCTGTTCAACTACACCAACAGCACAAACAAGTCTGTTGTCTTGGAAGCAACTGTATTTCAGGGAAAAGATGTCGTCCAGGTTTTCAGTGATGCAACGCGCGCACGAATTACGCCGACTGGAACAGGCAGCTGGTCTTTTGAATTTCAGGTCAGCCTTTCAAAAGAGTCTGCAGAGCGCTTTGCAAAAATCACAAAGAATATTGCTGATGAAAAGAACTCTGGGCTTGGAAAAAGATATCTTGCCTCAGACCTGAACCTTTATCTTGATGACACACAAGTAAATTCCCTGAAAATTGCTTCAAGCACACGAGGCATGGTATTAACCCAACCACTAATCAGCGGTCCTGGCGAGACAAAAGAAGAAGCGCTTGATGAAATGAAAAGCCTGCAGTCAATACTAAAATCAGGTGCACTCCCAACACAAATAGAGATTGTGCATCTTAGCACATTGTCCCCATCACTTGGAAAAGAGTTTGTATGGGTTTCAATCTATGCCATCCTTGCCGCAATTTGCGCAGTCAGTGTAGTCATATTTCTTAGGTACCGAGACCCACGATTCGTGATTCCAATCGTCATGACATCTGCAGCAGAGGTCTTTCTTATCTTCGGCTTCGCAGCACTCGTACACTGGACAATTGACTTGGCGGCAATAGCAGGCATCATTGCTGCAATAGGCACAGGTGTTGACAGCCAGATACTCATTGTAGATGAAAGCAAAGCAAAAACAAAAGAGATTGTCGGAATGAAGCGCCGCCTTAAAAACGCATTCTTCATCATCTTTGTCTCTGCAGCAACAACAATAGCTGCAATGTTGCCCCTTCTTTCTGTCGGTGCCGGAAGTGTTCGTGGCTTTGCATTTACAACAATAGTCGGCATGCTCATTGGAGTGTTTCTCACACGTCCTGTATTTGCAAAGGTTATAGAATACTTAAGGCGCGCAGAATAAGATTTTCTGCAACAAATAGGTGTATATATACGCAGAAGGCACATTCTATATATGGATGATTCTGCAGCAGAAAAGATACGCCTTACTGAAAAAGAGGCAGCAGAGGGCACAATACACGAGAAGGCACGTCTTGAAAAAGATTTTAATGATTACTCCAAAAAAAGCGAAGCCGCCTTTGAAAGATTTTCTAAAGAACTTCTTGCGCAAACAGAAGCCAAAAAAGCGCGCACCATAAAAGATGCTGAAAAAGAGATTTTAGCGATTCGAAACAAGCGAAAAAAAGAGATTGTGCGCCTTGAACTCTCGGCAAAAAAGAACCTCGACAAAGCAGTACGTGCATTTGTATATATTGCAGGCACTTGGAGGAATCAATCATGATACTATCCCGCCCTGAAAAAATGTATCGCATTCACATCTACGGCATGAAAAAAAACAAAGAGCCACTCATGCATGAAATGCAAAAACAAGGTGCGATGCACATACAGGAAGTAAAAAAACCTGTTTCAGGCGAAACATTCAGAAAAGAGGAAGACGCAATAATACATGACGCTGTAATGAACACAGAGCGCATAGAACGAATGAAGTCTCTGTTTTCAAACAACGATTCTTTTCTTAGACAATTGTTTGAAGAAAAACACAGTATTTTCCGGCTGGCCGGGTACTCCGATAATGAGTTCCGTGTCTGGTCAAACAAGTGTGTCTTGCGCATCTACAAGGAATATGAATCAATCACATCTATGGAGCGGCAGTATGTTTCAGATACAGAATTGATAAAAAAATCGATGTGCACTCTTTCGCACTTCGTGAACTTTAAAGGAGACCTTTGCGCACTCGGCAAAGGAAAATATTCTTTTAGCGGGCTTGGAAAAACAACAACATTAAATAACAAGATTCAAAAGCAACTTTATATTGAAAAAATAAGCACATCAGAGGACAACGAACAATACGTTTTTTTCTCGGCCCCTCTTGAAAAAATAGAGGCCCTTAAAAAAGATATTGATGTTTTTGTCATAAATGAAACCGGAACTGTAACAGAGGCG
>JAFCBV010000117.1 GCA_017610545.1 Candidatus Nanohalarchaeota archaeon
AGGGCCAACAACATCCCACAATATTTTTTCGGCAGCGATTCGCGTTCTTATTTTCGTTTCGTGATCATAATATACGCTTTTTTCGGCAATCATCTCGCAGGATTCTATGTTGATATTTGCCTTTTGCAATATGCTTAATGTAATGGCCGCGATAAAAAGAAAAATGATGATGCTTATCAGGAAAAGAATCTTCTTCATGATTTCTACGCTTCCTGATGCTGCCTGCCATGAACTTTCATAATCTGAGTTATACATACAAACACCCTTTAAAACCACCGCAATTGGTTTGTTGATTATTCAAGTTTTTTTATGTTGTCAACTTTTCCGTCCGCGTCCATATCTAGCCCTTCAACAAGGGTTGCCCAGACGTCCTCGCGTTCGTATCCGGAAAATAACTCATCACTTTTTTTTGTGAGAGCCAGTATTGCAGCGCGCGTGCCCTCATAAGTGTTTCCGGCAATAATTATTGCGCTCTTCTCCTTATTAAAAGGATTTGCACATTTTGCAATTATGCCGAGATTTTCTCCGGAGTATGTTTTGCCTGTTTTCTCCGAAATAATCTGCCTGTATGGAAAATGTTTCTCATCAAACTTTATGGGCATGTATTTGTTTAATTCAGATGTTATAACATTTGTGAGTATGCCTCCGATAACAATTAGATTTGCACCCATTTTGCCCTGAGCTTTTAATTCAACATCAAGAAATGATATGGGCTTGTTTGGGAACGCGCACATCTGTCCCAGAAAAAATGCAAGTTCTATTGCCAAGTGCCCGTCACGTGCGCGTACTTGGTGTGGGCCATGGGGTTCCGGAGAGCCAACTACGAAAAGAGCATCGAAAATGCCTCTTTTGATTGAAGGATAAAGGAACTTTTTCAGCGATTCATTCTGCTTTTTTTCAGCGATTCCGGCAACTTTTTCGTCCCCGAACGGAAGCTCAAGTGCATAGGCATATCCTGTTGGGGCAAAGTATTTTGCAAGCGAGCCGCTTCTTTCCTCTTTTCTTACAACATGGAGGAGGCCTGAGCTGTAGAGTTGCTTTATGTGGTAATATACTTTTTGTTCATGTATTTTCAGCCTTTTTGCAACCTCTGCAGGATACGAGGGTTTTTCGGCAAGGGCTTTTAGAATTGTCCAGCTGGTGTTATTCAAGAGGCCTTTAAGTTTTTCAGGGCGATCCTGTAATATGATGTCTTTTGCAAAAAACTCCCCGTTTTTCTCTTTTATCAGTCTTGCTTTAATCGGAATCACTTATGGTTTATTTTATAAGGGTATTATACAATTAATACTTATGTTACTGTTTATTGTGAAGCTTAATAAAGCTTTTGTCGAGCCACCTCAACCTGTTTTTTAACGGTTTACGGCCTTTTTAGAAACATATATATGGCTCCTAATCGAAATAGGTTTGTCATTTCTTGTTATTGTGTGAAACTTATGTGTGGGATTGTAGGATATTGCGGTAATAATCCAGCATGCGGATTTGTATTTGATGGCTTAAAGAAGCTTGAGTACAGAGGATATGACTCATGGGGCATTGCGACTGCAGGAGACTCTACGATAACGGTGTCCAAAAAAGTAGGCAAGATAAGCGGATTTTCCGTTGAAAATATGGCGCATAAAGGATTTCTTGGAATAGGGCACACGCGCTGGGCAACGCACGGAGGGGTTTCTGAGGAAAACACGCACCCGCATTTGTGTTGTAGCGGAGCTGTTGCAGTTGTCCACAACGGCATTATTGAAAATTATGAAGAGCTGAAAAAGGAGTTGACTCTTGCGGGACACACATTTTCATCTGAGACAGACACTGAAGTGATTGCGCACCTTATAGGGCAATTGCTCAAGGGGCATGTGTTTCGTGAGGCTGTGCGCATTGCAGCATCACGGCTTGAGGGAAGCTTTGCATTCATTGCGTTAAGCAATAGTTCAAAGGATCTTGTTGCTGTAAAGAACGAATCTCCGCTTGTAATAGGTGTGAAGGCAGATGGCGAGTATTTTGTTGCATCAGACCCTTCTGCATTTATTGAGTACACAAAAAATGTTGTGTTTCTTGATGACGGGCAGGTTGCTGTTTTGAACAGCGCGCTCAATATTGAGCGACTTGATGATGGTACGCCTGTAAGTAAAAAAGCGGTCGAAATTCCGTGGAGTGGTGAGCAGGCAAAGAAAGGTGATTTCGAGCACTATATGCTTAAGGAGATTTCAGAGCAAAAAAGTACGATAAAAGCTGCAATTGCAAGTGACAAGGCAATACTTGATGTTGCAAAAAAAATTAATGAGGCTTACGGCGTTTTCTTTGTTGCAGCAGGAAGTTCACTGCATGCGGCGCTTTCTGCATCATACACGTTTTCTAAAGTTGCAAAAAAGCACATAAATGTTGTTGATGCATCGGAGTTCGCGTACTACGAGGACTTTTTGACACCAAAGACATTGATGATTGCAATATCTCAGTCGGGCGAGACAGCGGACCTTCTTTCTGCAGTTAAGGCTGCAAAGAAAAAGGGTGTGCAGATAGTTTCTATTGTCAATGTCATGGGCTCGACACTCATGCGCGAGTCAGACTCTGCGTTGCTTATGAATGCCGGGCCTGAGATATGCGTGCTTGCAACGAAATCCTATACGTCACAGCTTGCAATACTTCATCTTCTTGCGTATGCTGTGATGGGCCGATTTCCGGAGGGAAAGGAGTCTCTCAAAAAGGTTGCGGATGATGTTGATAATCTTGTGAGTGAGAAGAGTGTGACCTCAATAAAGGCGCTTTCAGAAAAGCTAAAGGACAAAGATCATGTTTATGTTATCGGGCGTGGCCTGTCGTATCCGACAGCACTTGAGGCGGCTCTCAAGATAAAAGAAGTTACATATATCCACGCAGAGGGCTTTGCAGGCGGTGCGCTCAAGCATGGCACAATCGCGCTGATTGAAGAGGGGACGCCATGTATCGTGTTTGCGCCAAATGACGAGACATATGGCGATGTTATAAACAATGCGCGCGAGATACAGGCGCGTGGTGGATACATTATCGGGGTTTCCCCGAAAAAGAGCAGTGTGTTTGATGCATGGATAGAAGTTCCTGATGCAGGAGAAAATTTCCCGATTGTGAACATAATTCCTATACAGCTTCTTTCTTATTATCTGGCGGTGTTGCGCGGCCTTGATCCGGATAAGCCGAGAAATTTGGCTAAAAGTGTGACTGTGAAATAAGGTCTTTTGAGGGCGTTAGGAATAAAGTGCGTCTTTTTTGCAATCAAATATTAAAGAATATGAAGTTGATTCATAGGGTTCTAGTCGATTTATATCAAAAAGCGCCTTGATAAAATCGAGGTCTATTGAATCATTTTTTAAAATCTTTTCGCGACTAATTGTTGAAGCATATTTAATTTCTGTAAGATTATT
>JAFCBV010000118.1 GCA_017610545.1 Candidatus Nanohalarchaeota archaeon
GTTGAAAAAGGGCTTTACAAAGTCGAAGTCGCTCTTGAATCAGAGGAACAGCAGCAGGAAATCGTTTCTTATGTAACGCAAGATGGGGAGCTTTTCTTTACACAAGCACTTAATGTTTCCGAGATTAGTGCCGAAATGGATGCACAACCAGAACCACCCGTAGAAGGGACTAAAATGGATACGCCTGTGGTTGATCTTTTTGTGATGTCTTTTTGCCCATACGGTGTGATGGCTGAAGATATTATGAGGCCTGTTGTGGATTTACTTGGAGACACAATGGATATCAATATACGCTTTATTGTGACTCTTGCCGGAGACACGCCTGATTCAGTCGGGTCCTTGCATGGCGCGCCTGAAGCAGAGGAAAACATGCGTCAAGTGTGTGTCGCAAAGAATTATGATACTACAACATTCTGGACATATCTTTCAGATATTAATGCAAATTGTTACCCGATTTACAGAAATGCTGAAGCCATGGAGTCTTGTTGGAGGGCTGCAGCTGAAAAAGCAGGAATAGATGCTGATATGATTGCAGCATGTTCTAACTCTACAGAAGCTGTAGATATTATGAAATCAGATTCAGCACTGGCTGCCCTATATGGTGTGCGTGGATCGCCGACACTCATAATAAACGGCGCAGTGTCTTCTGCTGCCAGGTCACCTGAGGGCTACAAAGATGCAATATGTGCTGCATACACAACAGCACCGGATGAGTGCGCTCTTGAGGTGACTGCCGGGGCAACAGACGCAGTACCCGCAGGAAACTGCTAAAGAGGTACAAAATCATATAAAACCCGAGAACCCATTTAAGCGTCTATGCTTACTAAAGACTCAGTGCGCAAGGAATTCTCGAAAGACTGGAAAAAGCACTACGAAGTAGAGCTTTTTCGTGAAAAGGGGTTCGTGCGCAAGACTTGTTTTACGTGCAGGAAGAACTTCTGGACACTTGATTCTAAAAGAACTACATGCGGAAGCCCGCCATGTGACCCGTATGGATTCATAAAAAATCCCATCACTAAGCAGAGTTGGGACTATATTTCTATGTGGCGCCTTTTTGAGGCTTTTTTCAAAAAAAACGGGCACACGCCTGTTCCGCGCTACCCGGTAGTTGACCGATGGAGGCCTGATTTATACTTTACAATTGCTTCCATCCAGGATTTCCAGCGCCTTGAGAACGGCAACATGACCTTTGAGTACCCTGCGAACCCGCTTGTTGTGCCTCAGGTGTGCCTTCGCTTTCCAGATATCGCTAATGTGGGTGTTACAGGACGGCATCTTACATCTTTTATTATGAGCGGACAGCACGCATTTGGATACCCTGAAACCGGGTATTTCAAGGACCGCTGCCTTGAGCTCAATTTCAGGTTTTTGACAGAAGAGATGGGGATTGACCCAAAAGAATTGACCTATGTCGAGGATGTCTGGGCAATGACTGATTTTTCTGCTTTCGGGCCATGTGTTGAAACATTCTGCCGGGGGCTTGAGCTTGTAAACTCGGTTTTCATGCAATTCCAGTCAGACGATGGCAAGGGCTACCGCGAGCTTGACCTGAAGGTTATTGATGTCGGCTGGGGGCATGAGAGGCTTGTGTGGTTTTCGCAGGGCACTCCTGCGGCTTATGATGCTGTTTTCGGTCCGGTCACTGAGAAGATGAAAAAGAAGGCAAATCTCAAGGTTGACCATAAGGCATTTGACCGATATGCTGTAGTTGCGGGCGATCTTGATCTTGATGATACTCCTGACCGGGAGAAGGCGCTTCTTGATACTGCAAAAAAGATAGGGATTTCGCTTGAAGAGATGCAGAAAGTTGTTGAGCCGCTTCAGGCGCTTTATGCAGTGGCGGACCACTCGCGCACACTTCTTTTTGCTGTAGCTGACGGGGCAATACCTTCAAACGTTGGAGGTGGGTATAATCTACGAGTAATATTTCGAAGGGCAATGAACTTCATTGAGAAATACGATCTTAATTTGTCTGTTGGTGAGGTTGCGTCATGGCACGCGGATTATCTGAAGCCGATTTTCCCTGAGCTTGCTGAAAGCATACAGAACATGAAAAAGATACTTGCTGTTGAAGAGGAAAAATACGCGGCATCGCGCGAGCGGGCAAAAAGAATGGTTGAAGGAACACTCAGGCGCACAGGCGACTTGGGTGAGAAGGAGATGATGGAGCTTTACACATCACACGGAATTACTCCTGAGCTTCTTGAAAGCACTGCAAGGGCTATGGGAAAAAAAGTGAAGATTCCGCATGACTTTTACTCAAAGCTTTCTGAGACTCATGCGTTTGAGGAGAAAAAGAAAAAGAAGCACTTTGTTGACATAACGGGTGTGGCTAAGACAAAAATGCTTTTTTATGACACAAATGATTTGGAGTTTGATGCAAAAGTTATCGGGGTCTTTGACAAAAAGTGGGTCGCGCTTGATGAGTCTGCGTTCTATGCAACAGGTGGTGGGCAGGAGCACGACACAGGAAAACTTGGCGGGCTTGATGTTGTTAATGTGCAAAAAATCGGCGGGATAATACTTCATGAGGTTGTGGGTGCTGATAAACTCAAAATCGGGCAGGCGGTTCACGGGGTTGTGGATAAGGATCGGCGCGAGATACTGACTAAAATGCATACGGGGGCGCACGTTCTCGGGGCTGCGATCCGGTTGGTTCTCGGCCCGCATATCTGGCAGGCGGGTTCGCATAAGACGCCTGAGAAAGCACGGCTGGATGTTACGCACTATGCGCATGTTACAGAGGATGAGTGGCGCAGAATTGAAGACGAGGCAAACAAGATTATTGCTTCAGGAATTGATGTTTCTGTAAAAGATACACCGCGCGGTGAGGCAGAGCGAAGATATGGCTTTGGAATTTACCAGGGCGGCGGAAGCCCGGGGAGCATGGTGCGGATTGTCAAAGTGGGGGCGCACGATATTGAGGCCTGCGGGGGAACGCATGTTTCTAATACTAAAGATATTGGGGTGCTTCGTATTCTGGGTACGACTAAAATACAGGATGGAGTAATACGGTTCAACTATGTTGTTGGCTCAAAGGCTGCTCGGGCAGAGGAAGAAAAGGGTGCTGCGGCGGAAGAGGTTCTTGTGTTGCTTGGTGCTAAAACTCCGGGGGATGCGCCCTGCTTGGCTGAAGCGCTGTTTAAGGACTGGAAAGTTCTTCGGAAATTGTACGGGCAGTTGATGGGGGCTGAGCATAAGAAGGATAAATCAATGATTTCTAAAGTCAAGGCAGAGTTTAAGGAGTTTAAAGCGACTGAACCGGTATCCAGTGGGACTAAGTTAACGGTAGGGGGTGCGCTGAAAGAAGTTGCAAAAATCCTCAAGACTGATGAGGGTGTTGTTGTTAAGACGGTTAAGAGGTTTAATGA
>JAFCBV010000119.1 GCA_017610545.1 Candidatus Nanohalarchaeota archaeon
TTTAATAATTTGAGAACTTCGTCTTCTTTGAGTATTGAACATAGTTTTTCGTATTCTGTGTTTCTTTTTTGCATCACTTGCTCGATTTCGTTGCTTCTTGCTTCAACTGACCGGGTCGTGTTTTTTAGTGCGTCAATACTTTCATTTTGAAGCTGTGTCTGTTTTTCAAGAGCGTCTGTGGTGCTTTTTGCAACTCTTTTTTCAAGCGTCATGTTGAGGTCTTCAACATTTTTGCTGATTTTGCTGTATTCTTTCTGAATGTTTGAGCATGTGTTTTGAATTTCTGTTCTTTCTTTTTTTAGAGTGTCCTCTGCAGCGTTGATACTGCTGCTAAGTTCATTGCGTTGTTTCTTTATGCATTCTTCAAAACTATTTTTTGTACTTATAAGTTCTTTTCTGGCAATGCCTACTTCACTGAATGCCTTTTTTCCAAGTTCCTGTGCGGCTTTGAGGGGTTTTATTTTTTCTTCTGTAATGTAAAGCTGATTTCTAAGAGAACCTACAAGATTTTCTAGCTTTTTGTCTGCATCCCGCAAAGTGTCAACTTGTGTTGAAAGAAGGGATGTCTTGACATGCATTGTTTCAAGGTCTTCTATTTTTTTTTGGATCATTGCAAGATCATTGTCTCTTTTTTTGAGTGTGTTTCTTGCGCTTGATGCAAGGTCTGCGAAGTTTTTATCAATTTCCAGAAATGCTTTTTTTAGTTCCTCGTATTTTGAGTTGAGTGCTTCAAAAGACTCTGCATCTGCTTTACCCATGCGCACAGACTGTATGTCTGCCCTAAGCAAATCAAGGTCTTTTGAGCTTGCGCTTATGTTTTGCGCAATATTTTCTTTTTGGGTAATACACTGTCCGTTTGTTTTTTTGCCAATTGTTTTGACGGCATCAGAAAGAAGCTCAAGTTTCTCGGACATTGTGCCAACATCATCTTCAAGAAGGCTAAGTGTGTCTTTTGTTTGCATGCTCTCGAGGCGGTCAATGATTTCCCGGTCTTCGACTTCACGTATTTTTGACTGTATGTCTAGTATGTGATTGAGATTTTCTTTCATTTCCTTAAGGTTTTTTGTAGAGCCAACGGTCCTGTTTATTGTGTTTACAGAATCTTCCAGAATGACAACCCTTTTTTCAAAATCAAGCTCTGCGAGTTTTTTCTGGTTTTTGATGTCGAAGAGTTCATCTGAAAGAGAAGAAAGCCTTTTTTCAACATCCGGTTTCTGCTGATTGAACATTATTTCACTCAGGTCTTATTTATTGCCGCTAGCTAATATATTTTTTGCACGTTTTTTCAATAAACAGTTTATTTCTGTGGTGAAGTGAGATATTTATATATCAATATATGTTGAGTAGTAATATATAATTAATCAAACCATCTTTTCTTATGAAGGCTGAGATGACCTCTATTGATATCGCGTTCGCGCTTAGAGAGATGGAATCGCTGGTTGGTGCGCGCGTTGAAAAAGTGTTTCAGGAAGGCCACCAGATACACTTTGCATTGCACTTGCCCGGTAGGGGTGGGCGCACGCTTTTGGCAGGAGATGGCATGTTATTTTTGTCAGAGGCCACTCCGCCGCATGCGAAAGTTCCGACAAGCTTTGCAATGTATTTGCGGAAATATCTTAAGGGAAAACGGATAAACAAGGTGGTTCAGCAGGGATTTGACCGGATTGTCGCACTTGAGTTTGACGGCGCAAAGATGATATTTGAGCTTTTCCGTGACGGCAATGCGCTTTTTGTTTCGCCTGATGGACAAATACTCTCGCTTCTTGTCCGAGAGCGGTGGAAGGACCGAACCCTGAAAAAAGGCGAGACATACAATATGAACCCATTTGAAATTTCTCTTGAAGAATTTTCATCTGCCATGAAAAACGAGAAGCAGATTGTTGCGTTTCTCGCGCGGGAAATGTCTTTTGGAGGCACATATGCAGAGGAAGTGTGTGCTCGCGCAGGCATAGAAAAATCAACACCATGCAATGCAATATCTTCTAAGGATGTCGAATTGCTGCTTAATACAGTAAAATGCATGCTCAACGAGAGCGTTGCGCCATTCATTATAAGCGAGGGAGAAAAGCGGATTGATGTTGTGCCAATTCACCTCAAAAAATACGAGGGGTTTTCTGAAACTAAGTTTTCTTCATTTAACAGCGCGCTTGAGGAGTATTTTTTATCGGGCATGAATGTAAAAGAAGAGGAAAAGACAAAAAAAGAGAAGATGACGCGGGAGAAGAAGATTCTTGTCCGAAAAAAAGCGCAGGAAGATGCGATTGCACGGCGTGATAAGGAGGCAAGTAATCTTGTGCGCGCTGCAGAAATTATAAGCGCAAATTATTCTGAATACGAGAGCCTTATTATGGCGGTTCGTGAAAAAGGAATCGGCAAAGCAAAACAGGCGTCAGACAAGGTAAAAAGCGTTGACAGCAAGAAAAAATTAATTTCAATAGACGCGGGCAATGGAACAACAGTTGAATTGAATATTGAAAAATCTCTTGCTGAAAACATAAATGCTATTTACAGCAGATCAAAAATGCTGAAGCAAAAAATGCTGCGCGCGAATGATGCACTCCTTAAGACCGAGGAGCTTCTTCTTATTGAAAAAAGGGAAGAGCCTTTGCCGCAGAAAAGCCGCATTACAACAGGCCTGCAAAAAAAGGAGTGGTTCCAGAAGTTTCGTTGGTTTCGTTCATCAAACGGATTTCTTGTTGTTGGCGGGCGCGATGCTACATCAAATGAAGTCCTTATCAAAAAGCACACAGAGAAGAATGATCTTGTGTTTCACACGGATGTTGCAGGCTCTCCGTTTGTTGTCATAAAGGCATCTGAAACGGAGATTGACAAGAAAACAATTGATGAAACAGCCCAGTTTACGGCGTCGTACTCGCGCGCATGGAAACAGGGTGTCGGGGCATTGGATGTTTTTTATATATCGCCGGATCAAGTGACAAAGAAAACGCCTTCAGGCGAATACATGGGCCACGGTTCTTTCATGGTGTATGGGAAAAAAAACTGGATTAAAACAGAACTTCGCGTTGCAGTATGTTTGTATGAGGGTGCATTTCTTTGCGGCCCTGTGGAGTCTATTACATCAAAAACAGGCAAGTATGTGCTGTTTGGCCCGGGCACAACACGTGCAGCAGATATCGCCAAAAAAATCAAGGCAGAGTTATTTCAAATATCCAGCAAAGAAGAGCAGGATCTTCTTCGAAAAATGAGTACAGAAGACATACAGAAGTCTGTGCCATTTGGTTCAGGAGAAATTCTGAAAAACACGTATAAAAAAGGGTATGTGAAAAGGAAATAAGTTTGTTTGGATTCTTGAAATTTTTTCCCTATCGCGTGCCGTCAGGGCTGTGAAGAATAGATTTATACTCCTGAAGGTCATTATATTCATGATTTATTCAAAGCTGTTTTCACTTACAGTAATCATATGCCTCTTAACAGCTTCTTCAGCTTTTGCATTTGAGGCAGCCGGAAGTATTTACAGGATTTCCGGAGATGTCGTTAGCACATCAGGGGATGCAAGCGGGGCGCAATTCAAGCTGGTAGAGATGTCTTTTGGCTCTGTTGGCGGGACTTCGGCAGGGACAACATATATGCTTAATCTGGGCATTGTTTTGTCAAAGAAGTTATCTTTTCTTTTAGTGGCTCCGGTATTTAGCCCGGCAGAAATTCTGGTTCATTTCTGGAGAAAGTGAGTACATGGGCAGAAAACGAAAAGGCCAGTGGTTTCTTATAGGGGGCTTTTTTCTCATTATATTTCTTTCATATGCAGTTATGAGCCGCACACAGATAAGCATCGGCTCAGACACAATTGCGCGTGATTTTGTTTTTGAAAACATAAAGGACTCTACGCGCTCGGCTCTTTCAGAAATTGTTATGGAAGATACTTCAACACCGTATGTAGAGGCACATCTTATTGACTGGAAGCATATGATTCAAAACTTTGCACACGCGCGCGCATTGAACCTGAGCGGCTTTATTGTTCTGGGCATACCCTATGATGGGTTCATAAACGTGAGTATTATAAATTTCTTTCAGCAGGATGTGAAAAATATATCTTTTTCTGTTGGCGTGTCATCAGTTCCTTCATTTGATCTTGCGGACGGAAACATCACAACAATATATTTTCCGGAAAGCTCAAACTATTTTCTTGTTAACATGAGTTATGATGCGGGCTGGCAGGAAAATATTTGCTTTAATACTACGAGAAAGGCCTTTTTTATGTATCAAATGCGGCTTGTGAAGCGTGAAGGTATGGAAACACTTCAGCATATTGAATACGGGTAATTACATTGCCCTAAGCAGGCGTATGCGCTCGTCAACAGGAGGGTGTGTTGCAAAGATATTGTCCATAAAGCTTTTTTTAGGGTCTGACAAAAACATGTGCGAGACTGCTTCACTTACTTTCATGTTGCCTTCATTGTATTTCTTTATCTTTTCAAGAGCGGATGCAAGCCCTTCGGGATGGCGCGTCAGCTTTGCCCCGGTGGCATCAGCAAGAAATTCGCGCTTGCGCGATATTGCAAGCTGGACCATGCGTACAACAATAGGCGCGATGATTGCAAGAAGTATGCCTGCAACAATCAGGAGGCCGCTTCCCTGCCGGTCGTTGTTTCGGTTTCCTCCGCCAAACCACATTGAGTACATGAACATTTCGCTGAGTATTGCGACAAGCCCGACAAAAACAGCTACAAGCATAGAGAATCGTATGTCATAGTTTCCTATGTGAGACATCTCGTGCGCAATCACGCCCTCAAGTTCCTGCCTGTTGAGTTTTTGAAGTGCTCCTTCTGTCACTGCAATCACGGCATGCTTTGGGTCGCGCCCGGATGCGTATGCGTTTATTTCAGGGGACGGAAGTATGTAGAGTTTTGGCTTTGGTATTCCTGCGGCAATTGCAAGCCCTTCTGCAACATTGTGGTAGTGCAGGTATTTTTTCGGGTCAGCAGGAATTGCTTTTGTGCTTTTTAGGACGATGTCTGCGCCTTTGTAATATGATATTGTGGTGTGCATCAAAGTGATTATTATTGAAAATGACAG
>JAFCBV010000120.1 GCA_017610545.1 Candidatus Nanohalarchaeota archaeon
CAAAGATATGCAACGGTGGAATCAATTAAAAGAAAAATGCCCGCACTCTCGCTCATTCTTATAATATTCTTAGCAATACTGATATCTACCTCAACAGAAACAGACAATTCTGCCCCTCACATCACACGAAACCCTGCAGTCGCAGGTACGTTCTATCCTGCATCAAAAACCGAGCTGGAAAACACAATCAATACATACTATGAGAATGTAAAAGACAACGCTCCAAAAGGTGTACGTGCAATAATCGCACCCCATGCAGGATACATCTATTCCGGACAGGCTGCGGCTTTTGCATACAAGGGCATACAAGGCAAAGAAACAATACTTTTGCTCGCTCCAAGCCATCATATTTACTTTCGCGGTGCATCAATCGCGAATGCCACTCATTACAAGACTCCGCTTGGCGAAATAAAAATATCAGAAAAAACATGCAGCATAAAAGAAGACCTTGACAAAGCAGGCCTCCTTTACACAGGAAATGATGTGCACAAAAAAGAGCATGCAATTGAGGTACAACTGCCATTCCTACAGAAAACTCTTCAAGACTTTGAGATAATACCCATACTGATTGGCGGCGCCACAGACTACGGAGGCCAGATAAAAATCGCAGAAATCCTGAGTCGGCATACAGACAAAAGCACACTGATAATTGCAAGCTCAGACTTCACTCATTACGGCCCGCGCTACAGCTATGTACCGTTCACAGAGAACAAAGAAGAGAATATAAAAAATCTGGACTATGGTGCAATTGAGCACATAGAAAAGAAAGATCCTGAAGGCTTTAACAGCTACATCCAAAAGACAGGCATAACAATTTGCGGCAGCAAGCCCATAACCGTGCTCCTTGAGATGATTCAGGAAAGCGAACCTGGCTTGAAAGGCAAACTCCTGTACTACGACACATCCGGGAGTATCGCAGGCGACTACACAAACTCTGTGAGCTATGTATCCTACGTATTCTACAAAGAGAACACTCTAAACAAAGAAGAACAGGAATATCTCACAACACTTGCAAGAGACACACTTGAATCCTACCTGAAAGACGGCAAAAAACCTGAAATTGATGTGAATATGCTGCATCCAAAACTTACAGAAAAGAAAGGCTGTTTTGTAACATTAAAAAAAGACAGCCAGCTAAGAGGCTGCATCGGCCACATATTCTCACAGAAACCCATCTACCAATGCGTAATTGACAATAGCATCAGCGCAGCAGTACATGACTCGCGCTTTCGCCCGGTTATATACGAGGAACTTGATGATATTCATATTGAAGTGTCTGTGTTGTCTGTGCCGGAGGCTCTTGAATTTACATCTTTTGAAGAACTTCTCGACAAATTGGCGCCTCTTGAAGACGGGGTTGTCATCAATTACGGCTCTCACAAATCCACTTATCTCCCGCAGGTCTGGGAACAACTGCCGGACAAAGTTGAATTTCTCACAAGCCTTTGCAAAAAAGGTGGCGCGCCGGGCGACTGTTGGAAAAAGGAGAATGTTAGGATAGAAACGTATCAGGCGCAGGTGTTTTGGGAGTGAACATGTATCAGAGATTCTAATCGAGTGCAGATAATCACTCCACACCCTCTTTTTTCATAAACTCACGGAACTCTTTTTCTCCAAGCAATTTTACTTTTCCTTCTTTTATTTCAGAAAGCCTTTTTTCAGCAACATCCAGGTCCTCTGCCTCAGCAAGGTCTTCAAAACAGCTATTTCTCTCTTTCAGTCCCATGCATTTAACTTCACTGCAATGTTTATGAATGCAATTGTTGTTTCATTTAATCCCCCACCATCAAGTGAACCTTTATATTGATTTTACTACAATAATGCGCTATCCGAGGCGCATGTTCTTTCTTATAGGAATCTGGCGCCGAATATATGTTCACATAACAGGTGATTTAGTGGCTGACGAAGCTATTTTGAATAAGATACGCGCGGCAGAAAAGAAATCTGATGATATTCTTGTTGCTGCTGAGAAAGAAGCTGAAAAGATTGTCCTAGAGGCAAAAAGGAATTCTGTAACGCTGCTTGAGAAATCCGAAACAAAAATCAATGAGCAGGAAGATGAAAAAATAAGCAGGGAAACGTCAAAAATACAGAAAAACAAATCAGACGAGATAGAATCCGCGAAATTAAATGCAGAAAACCTCAAGAACCGATCCGGGAAAAACATTGAAAAATCAGAAAAGTTTCTTTTTGAAAAGTTTCTTAGCAATGTAGGCAACCAATAATCTTGCAGGCAATCCTGCCTGCCCAAACAGTTCATCTTAGCACCATTAAGCGCGCTGGCTGTGTATTTTGCAGCCCTCACGACTAATGCAGTAGGTACCTCAAATGTTTAAATCAGAAAAAATGACGCTTGTGACCCTTGCAGGCACAAAAAAGCAGATGCCAAAAGTCGTAGGCACGCTTCACGAAATGAATCTTTTCCATATAGATGACGGAGCATTCGGGGCGTCAGAAAAAAGTGGATTTGATATTGCCGCGCCCATGGTCGGTGCACCTGAAGTTTCAGAGACTCTTGTTAAAACGCGCTCTGTTATGTCTCATCTTGGAATAAACGCAAAAGTGCCTTCTTCGGGCATAGATAAAACAGATTCTATTGAAAATGTACAAAAAAACATTGCATTTCTTGAAGAAAAAATACTTGCAATATGCGAAAAATCCAAAAAACTTGATGACGGGCAATCTAAAATATCTGCCCTTGTTTCTGAACTTAAGCCGCTTTCCGGCATCAACCTTGATGTTGCCGCGTACTCTGAATACAAATCATTGTCTGTTTTTGTCGGCCATGTCTCAACAACAAAGAACTTAAAAAACAAGCTGTCCGGCTGCTCAAAAAACATTGAGATGTATTCATCAGAAGAAAGCGCAAAGCCAACAGTCGCTGTTTTTTGCGATAAAGAATCAACGGATGCTGTTTACAGGGTTCTTACAGAGCATGGCTTTTCTGAAATCAACACAAAAAGCGTGCGCGAGTTTCACGGAAAGCCAACAAAGCTTCTTGCAGCCCTTTCCTCAAAGACTTCTGAAATCAATAGAAAAAGAACGATTCTAAAAGGCCTTACAGAACGGCTTGCAAAAGAGTATTCTGATTACCTTGCACAAAACGCAGGTATGCTTGAGGCATCAACAGAAAAACTGAACGCACCCCTGAAGTTTGCTGCAAGTAAAAATGCTTTTGTAGCATCAGGCTGGATTCCTACAAAAAAATATGCTGAATTTGAACATAAACTAAAAGTAGCCACAAATGGGTCTATTTTCATAGGTCGGGAAGATAAGGACTTTGAAGATGCTCCTGTGGCTCTAACCAACCCAAACGTAGTAAAGCCATACGAGTTTTTTCTTGACCTT
>JAFCBV010000121.1 GCA_017610545.1 Candidatus Nanohalarchaeota archaeon
CCATTTGCAATCCAGTCTGCCTCAACAGCATGCCCGAAAACCTCGTGAACCAGTGTGCCTGCCACTTGCGGAGACATCAGGACCTGTGTTTTTCCTGCATGAGGTGTTTTTGCAGACAAAAAAAGAGTTGCCTTTTCAGAGATATCTGTTGAAAATTTTTCGATGCCTTGTTGCATCACTTTTTCAAGGCCGCCTTGCGCAGCAGAGACATCATAATTCATTGCCTGCTTTGCTGCTTTTCTTGCAACGCATGTCAGACCTATGCGCGTTCGCTCTATTGTTGTTTCCAGAAGGCTTCCTTCTGTGTTTGCAAAAACTTTTTCTGATTTTGATGCGCTGATGCCGCCTTGCGCAAAAACAATGCTTTTGCTTTTGGCAAAATCAAGCAGTTCGTGAAGCATTTTTCTCTGCTCTTCAAAAGACCTGTCAAACAGGCTTTCTTTTCCAAGAACATGTACTTTGTCCTTCATCGGCTTTTGGGGGTCAATCAATATTTTTTCTTTTTTATTTGCTGCAACTGCGAGCGCGCACTTTCTTGCAGTATCTACGGCTTTGTTGAGTGCGCTTCTTTCAGCAGACTGCGTAGATGAATATCCCCACGCGCCGCCTGCCAGAACTCTTACACTTATGCCGAAAAACTCGCCGCTTTGCGCAGCCTCTTCTTTTGTGCTTACGCCCATCGAAATGTTCTTTGACGTTATTGCGCGCGAATCTGCATAAGAAACTTTTTCAAGTCCGGCTGCGTAATTCATTGCATTTGTTAATATGTCTTGCATTAGTATGCGCTCTCCTGTTTGTGTGCGTTATACGGGCATGCCGTTTTTTATTACAATCTTTCCGTCTGCATAAACATTGCCCTGCTTGCCTTTCAGTATTTTTATCATGTCCTGGTGTGATGATGCTTCGTTTTTTCCCTTGAAAGGTCCTTTGTTCCATCCAATTGCGATATGGATGCTGCCATATATTTTTTCATCGACTATTGTTGTGCCGATGAACTTTGCGCCGGGGTTGCATCCGATTCCAAATTCTCCAATCATGTCTTTTTTGCCGGTGTTTGCATCAAGGAATTTTTTAAACTTTTTCGCGCCGTCTCCTTTTGCAGAAAACTCAACGGCCTTACCTTTTTTAAACACCATTTTGAGGTCTCGTATGAGTCCAAACCCGCGCGGCGTAACATAATCAAAAATAATTGTGCCTTCAGCAGAAGTCTCTACAGGAGCAACAAAAACCTCTCCTGCAGGGAAATTATAGTGCTCTCCGCCGACCTTCTTTTCCGGGGCAAGTGCATCGTCGCGCAAAAGCACCCTGTTTTTTATAGAAAATGAGAGGTCTGTGCCGTCGTTTGCTGTGATGCGAACCAGGTCTTTGTTTTTGAACTGTTCCTCGTAGTTGTCAATAATTTTTATCATCTTTTTAGAAAAGGTCTCCTTTAAAGAGTCATAAAAAACAGAAAAATATTTCTCTTGTGAAACAAAGCCTTTGCGCTTTATCGGGATTGAAAGAAGTGCGCTTCTACCCCGTGCCTTTTCGTATGCATTGTATCTTGCACGGGATGCCTTCGCCCCGTATGCGAGCTTCTCTTCAAGCCCGCGCGACCATTCCGGATCTTCTTCATCGCCTACGGTTATGCTTACGTCTGCTGAGCGGATCAAACCAAGAGAAAGTTTGGAAAGCTCGAATAATGTGTTGTCTGGTGCGGTCTTGTATCGCTCCCTAAGATCATTTGATGACAACGGAACTCTCATTACGTGGCAGCCGCGCGCCCATGCGATTTTTTGAATCTCGTGCGCAAGCAGAAGGCAGTCCTTTGAGCTTTCAACATACTGTATGATTACAGTCTCACCGATACGGCCTTTGTAATGCACAACGCCTTTTATCTCATAAAAAATAGGCCCGTATTTTGGCTCAGAATATTTGTTAATGAGTTTAGTTTCCTTGTCGCTCAATGTCTCTTTTTTTGCAGGGAGTTTTTTTGAGATGTCAAGAACTTTTTTTGCATCTTCTTTTTTCAATTTAGAAATCATCGGATTGTCTATCTGAGACACCAGCATAGAATCAGAAACACATTTTGCAATCCATGAAAAATTTATCTTGTTGTCCATCCGTATCTGCTCCCTTAACTTCACCGTCCGACACTTGTGTTAAAAAATCATGAAACCCTATGCGACCCGCCCTAAAGAACGGGTTTGCTTGGTTCGGTTTCAAGTTCCGAGAAAATCGAAGATTTTCGCGGTCACCAAAATCATGCGTGATTTTGAGTGATTTCGGAAATCTGCTTCACAGATTTCCTGCATCGCTAAAAACGCTTGCGTTTTTGCGACCCCAAAATTCCGCAGGAATTTTTAGGGTTTCCGAAATACAGGAAATACACGAAAGTGTATTTCTGAAATTCCAACCGGCAACTCCGACCTGAAGGACGGAGTTTCAACGGTTGTAAATTAGCTTTTTTCGGTGCCGATGTGCTTTTTTATAAAGTGTTCTATTGCGCGTGCGCCTTCAAAAACATCGTTTATTATGACGTGCTCGTTTGCGGCGTGTGTTGTTCCTTTTGTGCCGAAACCCAGAGAAACTCCGTTTATGCCGTGATTCACAAGGAGTGCGAGCAGTGTTGACCCTGCGCTCCCTCCAACGTTTGGTTCGCGCCCGGCTTCCTTTATTGCCAAACACATGTTTGTCACAAGAGGGTGTTTTTTGTCAATCTGTACGGGCTCCATTTCACTTTCAATTTCAAGCTTGTATTTTTCGCTGTGGCGCTCAATAACTTTATTCATGTGCTCCTTAATAAGGTTGCATGATATCGGCGGCGCAAAGCGCGCATCAATTTCAAACTCGCATCTGTCTGCAACAATGTTTACCCGTTCTCCACCATAGATAGTGCCGATATTTATTGTCGCATCTCCAAGAAGAGGGTGTTTTTCATTTGAGATGGGCGAGCCTTTCAAGTCGCATATTATTTTTGCAGCATCTTCAATTGCGCTTCTCCCAAGATGCGGATATGCTCCGTGCGCCTTCTTTCCAAACACAGTTGCCTTTGCATGCATCAGGCCTTTTTGCGCAATTGTTATCTCAAACCCGTCGCCATCCAAAAGCACTGCCTCTTTTACAGGAATGCTCTTGTTTTCAAGCAGCGGTATCATGCCTGCGCCACCGCCAGACTCCTCATCGGCCATTGCAAGAAAAAGAATGTCCTGCTTTGGAATCAGTTTGTCTTCGTTCATGCTTTTTGCAACTTCTGCAAGCATTGCAACATGGCACTTGTCGTCGGTAGCACCGCGCCCGTAGAGCTTTCCGTCTTTTATTTTCCCGGAAAATGGCGGCG
>JAFCBV010000010.1 GCA_017610545.1 Candidatus Nanohalarchaeota archaeon
CGCCATGCAGAGCCCCTTGAAAAAGGATTTTTGAGAGCACAACATGACCTCTATGTCAACAAAGACGGCACAACAAGATTTGATATGACTGATATGTCCTTGACACATTTTCGGCCAAGAGAGATAGGCACAAGCGTTTCGCGGTTGCGTGAACTTGGTTATCTTGTTGATATAGATGGTGCTTCACTGGAAAATGAAGAACAGGTACTTGGCCTTAGGCCTCAGGATATTATTGTGTCAGATAACGCTGAGTTTTCCGGTGCCGCATATCTGTTGCACATAGCACAGTTCATAGATTCTCTTCTTGAGCGTTATTACGGATTACGGCCTTATTACAACATGAACACAAAACAAGACATTATTGGAATTCTTGTTATTGGCCTTGCACCTCACACATCTGCCGGTATTATTGGAAGAATCATTGGGTTCACGCCTGCAAAGATTTGTTATGCTCACCCATTTTGGCACGCAGGAAAGAGGAGAAATTGTGATGGGGATGAAGATTCTATAATGCTTTTGCTTGATGCGCTCCTGAATTTCTCGCGTCAATTTTTGCCTGACACACGAGGCGGTAGAAGTATGGATGCACCACTTGTCCTTTCTACCTGCTTAAATCCCGAAGAGGTAGATGATGAATCGCGGAATGTTGATATTGATGAAAGTTATTCACGTGAATTCTATATGGACACAATGCAGTATGCTACGCCAAAAGATGTTTTAGGAAAACCTAAAACAGTAGCCTCTGTAATCCTAAAGCCTGATGTGTTTCACATCAACTTCACGCACGATACACGCGACATAAACGAGGGGCCGATTAAAACAAAATACGTTGAACTCGACTCAATGACCGACAAGATGAATGCGCAACTGCAAATTGCGAGAAAGATTCGTGCAGTTGATGCAGACCGTGTGGCGGAAGCGGTTTTATCAAAACATTTTTTCAGAGACATCAAAGGAAACTTAAGAACATTTTCAACCCAGAAGTTTCGTTGTGTTTCATGCCCTGAAAAATACAGGCGCCCTCCACTTTCCGGCAGGTGTTTGGCATGTGGAAACAGATTGCTTATGACTGTGTCGGAGGGGAGTGTCAAAAAATACATAGAGCCCTCAAGGCAAGTTATTGATGAATATAAAGTGTCTACATATGTTCGCCAGCAGTTTTCTGTTCTTGAAGATGGTACTGAGAATCTTTTTGGAAAACGGGCAAAACAGCTTTCACTTGCAAGGTTCAATGCCGGGTAGTGTGCTCAAACAAAAGCGGTTGTGCTTTTTTTAATACGCCTTTCATTGGATGTCATGAATTCTATTGCGTTTTCAAGACGTTTCTTTTTTTCAGAAGACGTGAAGTTGAGTTTCTTTTGATATGCTTCAAGCCTGTTTTTTCCTTCGATGTCAAGAACATGCAATGTTTTGCAGCGATAAATTATGCAACGTATGCCTTCAAGAAGCAGGAGTTTTTTTACTGCAAAAAGGCCGCGCAGGTTCACGGAAGACGTCCGAATGTTTCTGATCTTCTCAAAGCGAGTGCCTGATTTTTTGTATCGTATGCGAATCGTACCTTTGTGGTCAAAAAACCCTCTTAGAAACCCGATTCTGAATGCCTGATTTGTGTGTGCCTGTGCCGGAGGCTGCCATTGATGTGTTCCAACGGTGCCTTTGAATGTCTCAGTGAGCTTTTTTGAGGTTTCTTTGCTGTAGCAGTACAGGATATGGTGCTTTGTGGTATTGCGCGCTCTTTTGAGGGGGTGGATTTTTGTTTTTGCCTTGAATACATCATGCAAACAATGTGAAAAAAAATGAATTAGCTCAATATCCCCGGATTCAAGAGATACACCATAGTTGCCGTTTTTCTGGTCTTGTATGATGTGCCCTCTTCCGCACAGAACCCCTGTGATGTACCCGTACTCAAAATCCATGTCTTCTGTTTGTTGCCCGAAAAATATAAATCCATTGGAACTAAAGGGGGGTGGTCTGGTTCACATGGAACTCATGTATGTTAATGTGAACGAAACACAAACTACATATTAAAAACGCGATGCGTCGAGCCATTTTTTAAGAAACGTGCACAAAGTTCTACAAGAAGTGAAGGGGTGTGAACATTAGGCCTATGTTTTGCAGAATACAAGCGTCAATGATATAAAGAGTTTGCTGTTTTTGTGTCTTTTTTGTGAAAAGCACATTAGATACCGAGTGTAGCGAGAACTACGCGGTCTGCTCCTGTGAAATACAACATGGTTGGCACAAGTAAACACGAGATAAGAATGCTTTTCTTTGTTTTAAGGACGTGTGGGAGGATGCCGATGGCACATCCTGTAAGGAACACGACTACACCTAAACTTCCCGTGAACATTGCGCAAAGCAAAAAGAGGAATGCAAAGATGATGCCCGATACCTTTTTCGTGTCTCGCATTGCTGCACCTCGCGCAAACAGAGCACCTGTCTTTAGTGCCACAATGGCAGCAAGCCCTGCTGCAAGAAGCCCCACACCAAGAAAAAGATAGGTTTCACCCATCGCAAATCCACTATAAAGGCGTTCAACAGCTGCTGCTATTCCGCTTCTTGCCCGGCCGATGAATTGGAGGGCGAGCAGAGACAAAAGAACATCTGCGGCCCCGATGGCACCAAGAACTATGATGAACTTGCGCGCGCCTTGCATTCGGGTCATGCGCTGTACTATTATTGCGGATTGAGATGTTCCGACACCAGGCAAAAACCCTGCAAGGAGGCCTCCAAAAAAGCCCACAACTCCGCCGTGTAGTGCTTCTTTCATCGGGATGTTTGTTTTTATGGCCTGCTTTGGAACTGCGGGCGCGTTACTGTATGAAAGTATCAGTGTGCTTGCCCCGAAAAGCCCTGAAAGGACGGGCAAAAGGACGAATCCCTGATTTATGGGCGAGTTCAGCGATAGGAGACCATAGAGTCCTGAAAGAAGAAATATGCCTAGGGCGAGAACCCGTCTTTTTTCTACCAAAATCATAATACCTGAGACTGCAACAAGAATCACTCCAAGATAGGATGATATGAATGAATATGCTGCGCCGGAAAATGCGCGCAGGAACACAAATCCGATAAGAACCATAACGATGCCGAAAAGCCCGCCTACAACAGAAAGTGCAAGCGCTTCAAATCCCCTGCCCATCATAAGCATTCGATGCCCCGGCGAAACTGCGAGGGCTGTGCCTTCACTTGGCGCTCCAAGAAAAATTGATGGGATGAAGTCAACAATGGCGTGTGTTGTCCCTGTTGAAATGAGAACAACAGACATCAAAAGAGGGTCTAGCTCAAATGCCGCTGCAGCCCACAGGGCAATGAGTGCAACATTGTTTGCATGAAAGCCGGGAATCATGCCTGTTATGTATCCAAGCAGGACGCCCAACAAAACAGCCACAAGCAAAGTAAGCATCTTTTTTTATTATTCACATTGTTAATAAACCTATGATGGGAAAAATGAGTGCACACCAGATGGAGAAAATGATGCGCACAATGGGTATCAAGAGCGAGACTCTTGACGTAAAAGAGGTTCTCTTTAGATTTGAGGACCGCGAGCTTATTGTACGGAATCCTGTTGTGCAAAAAGTGAATATTCCCGGGCAGGGCGAAAGCTTTCAGGTGATTGGAACTTCCGAAGAGGTTGTAACGAACACAGGACCTTCTGAGGAAGACGTACAGCTTGTCGTGGAAAAGACGGGCTGCACAAAAGAGGAAGCAGAAAGCGCGCTTTCAGTGAATGGAGATATTGCAGGGGCAATAATTTCATTGAGTGAAAAATCATGAGCTTGTCATTGCCTTTATTTTCTTTGTTCTAACAAATGTTTCTCTGGATCGCATGTCAAGGGACTCTTTTATGTGTTGTTTTTCTCTTAGAACCTCGGGGAGTATTTCTTTTTTCAGTGCGCGGCTCCTTCGCCGCGCCTTTAGAACCTCATTGCCAAGTTTTTCTGTGCAGGCCTCTTTTTCACCAATCTGAATTGCATCTGAAAGCGTTGTCTCAAAAAGAGATGCTGCGGCTTCGAGTTCTAGTGAGGACGATGCCGGAGCATAACCGCGGCAAAAGACATTTCTTTTCTCCTGTGTGTGCTTCACAGAAGGAATAGAGATACCTGCAATTTTTCGTGTCTCAATAACAGGCGGTGCGCAGGGCAGAACCGATGCAGCAAGATATTTTGTGCCAAGAACGCCGTGAACACCCTGGGCTTTCACGAGTGCAGTATAAGCGCGTTTTATGTTTGAGTCAAGAATGTCTCGTTTTTCATGCACATCTTTTGCCGCATCAAAAAACTCTTTTAAGAGTATTTCTTCTTTGTTTTTCAAAATATCGAAACCGGCCCGAAGGTCGGCCTCAAATTCCCTTAAGCGAAGAAGTTCGTATCTTGTTGAAGGGATTCGTTCATATATTGTCTGCATTTAGGCACCATATTTTTTCAAAAAAGCAGGATTTATGCGCGTTAAATCTGTTTTTGGCACAAGCTTTAGCATATTCCAGCCAATATCAAGTGTTTCATTGACGCTCCTGTGATTTTCATGTGCAAGAAATTGTTTTTCAAAGGCATTTTTGAAAGAAAGATATTGTGTGTCCCGCTCGCTTAAGGCATCTTCCCCGACAATGCTTTTTAAATCCTCAATATGCTTTGCTTCGGCATAACATGCATAGAGTTGGTTTGAGACGTCGTGATGGTCCTCGCGCGTTTTTCCTTTTCCGATTCCGTGCTGCATCATGCGTGAGAGGCTTGGAAGCAGGTTTATGGGCGGAAAAATGCCTTTTCTGTAAAGTTCTGCAGAAAGAAGTATCTGTCCTTCTGTGATATATCCTGTCAAATCAGGAATCGGATGTGTTATGTCTCCATCAGGCATTGTGAGAAACGATAACTGTGTGATTGAGCCTTTTTTGTTGCGTATTTTGCCTGCGCGTTCATATATGGACGCAAAGTCGCTGTAAAGGTAGGGTGGATATCCCATTCTTCCGGGAACCTCTTGTTTTGCGCTTGAAAGCTCCCGCAGTGCGCTTGCGTAGTTTGTCATATCACCCATAAGCACTACAACATCTTTTTGGCAATCCCATGCAAAGAATTCTGCTACAGAAAGAGCCACTCGCGGGGTTATGGTTCGCTCTATAACAGAGTCTTCTGCTTTGTTCACAAAAAGTACTGTGTTTTTCATGGCTCCGCTTTGGCGGAAGCTTTCACTAACATATTCTGCAGCGTCATCAGTCAGGCCTATTGCTGCAAATACAACAACTACATCGCGCGAAAGATTCTCTGCCAGTCGGCACATGATTTTTATGTGAGGTAGGCCTGCGTCCGAAAATATTGGAATCTTCTGGCCGCGGACAATGCTGAGAAGCCCGTCAATAGCAGAAAAACCCGTTTCTATAAACTCGCTTGGTGATGCCCGAAACAAGGGGTTTATTGCGGGGGTGTTTATGTCAACTTCTTTTTCTGCAAGGGGGCGAACATCAATCGGGTTTCCCCTGCCGTCAAATGTGCAGCCAAGCATATCTTTTGAAACAAAAACCGTGAATGGCTTTCCAAAAAAGCGGACGCGCGCATCTGTGCCTATACCCTCTGTACCTTCAAGACATTCTACTATGGATGTGTCTCGGTCAATTTCAAGGACTTTTCCAATGCGTACTTCTCCAGAAGGCAGTACTATTTCCGCCGTCTCATTAAGGCCGACACCACTAACACCTTTTAAGAATAGGAGCGGTCCGTTAATTTTTGAAAGTGTCTTGTATTCTTTCATTATTTTTCACCAAGTTTGGTTTCTGCTATGCGCCGTAAATCAGCGAACACTTCTTTTTTCTCATTTTTCATTTTTGATATTTTCTCAAGAATTGTTGAGAGTACTGAAAAATCAAGATCATTTCCTTTATTGAATGTCTTTTGCCCCAACTTATGGACATAAAGGATTGTCTGAAACATTTCCTGCTGTTTTTTTATTGATGTGTATCTGTCAATTTCGTGATATGCATTTTGCTGTAGGAAACCTTCACGGAACGCGCGCGCGATGTAGATCAGAAAAAGGTCTTTTTTTGTCAGCGCATCATAACCAACAAGCCTTGCGATTCGCTCAAGGTCTTTCTCTTTTTGTAAAATGGACAGCATCTCCTGTTTTTCTGTGGCATCAATGCCTCCTGAAAGGGCTTTTAAGTGGTTTGTGTAGGATGTAATCCAGTCAACTGCAGGGTAATGCCTTCTGTATGCAAGGTTTGTGTTAAGTGTCCAGAAAGATCTTGCTGATTTCTTGGTTGCCTGTGTAACCGGTTCTGAGAAGTCTCCCCCGCTTGGTGAAACAGCACCAATTATTGTGAGAGATCCTGTTGTGTTTGATGATGTTTTTACAACACCGGCCCTGCCATAGAATGATGCAATGAGGGATTCAAGATAAACCGGATATCCTTCTTCCCCGGGAAGCTCTTCAAGCCTTCCTGAAATTTCCCTGAGTGCCTCAGCCCATCTTGATGTGGAGTCGACCATTAAAAGAACATTATATCCCATATCGCGGTAATATTCACCCACGAGTGCGCCAAAATATATTGAGCTTATTCTTGCAGTCACAGGCATGTTGCTTGTGTTTGCAACCAATATGGAGCGCTCCATGAGTGGTATGCCTGTATTTGGGTCGCATAGCTCCCTGAACTCTTCAAGTGCGCGCGCCATCTCATTTCCGCGTTCCCCACAACCCACATAGATTACAATGTCTGCATCGCTGTGTTTTGCAATCTGGTGGCCTAGTACAGTCTTTCCGCTACCAAACCCTCCGGGCATTGCAGCGACTCCACCGCGTGCAACAGGGAATAGAGAGTCAATCACTCTTTGTCCTGTAACAAGCATTTTGTTTGGAAACTCCTTTTTAAGATAGGGTCGCTGCTTTTTCAGAGGCCACGATTGCATGAGCTTTAATGAAACTTTTGTTTTGCCTGAGACAAGTTCACCGAAAGTCTCACATACACTGCAGGATTTTTTGTTTATTGTAACTTTTCCATCGGTCCGGGCAAATATTTTGTGTACAATGGATTTTGTTTCCCGTACTGTGCAGATGACATCCCCTTGTTTTACGCGGCCGCTCTTTGTTTTTTCAAGGCGCCATTTTTTGCGTTGGTTGATGCCGAAGAGAGTCTTCTTTCCTGTACCTGACATGAACTCTCCTGCAGTTTCAAGGCGCCTGCCAAGCCCGTCATAGACTCCACCTATGAGTCCGGGCCCCAGTGCAAGCATCATGGGAGCACCGGTTCCCTCAACAGGATCTCCGGCTTGTGTTCCTGTGGCGTCTTCATAAATTGCAAGAGTTGCCTGATTTGCTTCAATGCGAATGACTTCTGACAATAGCCCCTTCTTTCCGATATAGACAAGATCTCCTATCTTTGAGCCGCTAAGCTCCACCAATGCAACAGGGCCTGATATTTTCAACACACGACCTTTTGAACTTGCCATAATCTCACACTATTTTACCAGAACATTTGCTCCTATTACCTGCCTTATGAATTTCTCATTGAGTTTTTGACTTTTTTTCTGAAGAGAAAATTGTATTACTATTTGGGACGCGTCTGCCGGAAAAACAAGCTCTTCTTGTTTTGTGTCTTCAATGAGGATAATTTGTTCATTGTTTAGTTCGCTTATGTTTTTGTATGTGTTTTTCACTCCAGCGAGACCAAAGCCAATGCGCATGTCTCTTGAGCCAATTACTGCAATCATATTGTGGCCTCCAAAACAGCAGGACTTGTTTTTGCGCATGCGTTTCGTGCAGAGCGGGAAATGTGGTGTGCCTCAAACTCTTTTCTACAAAAAAAGTCAATGAATAGGCCTGATGCGAAAGGCTCTTTTTCAAGAAGACCCCTTGAAATTGAAAGAAGATGATTTTCAATATCTTTTTCAATCGTGCTTTCATCAAAGTGATGATATTTTTGAAGTATGCTTTCTTTGTTCTCCGGTGAAAAAAGAAGATTTTCAGGTACTGGCATGCCTGCATTTTTTGAAAGCATAATGAGGCGAAAGTCAAGAAGATCTCTTTTTTCAATAAAGAACCTCTTTATGCTGTAATTTTCGGATTCAAGTGCTCTTGAAAATACGAATGCGTCTATTTCGTGTGTTATGAGCGCGAGACTCTGTTCTGATGTTTGGTGCTCAAGGCATTTTCTAAGAGCTGTGTTCCAGACGGTTTCTCTTAACACAGAGCAAAGCATTTCAAAGTCGCTAATGTGTGTCTCGTTTGTTTTTTTGAATACAAGTCCTGTTTGTTCAAGATCCTGCTTTATCTGGTTCCAGGACATTCCTCCCGAAAAACCCTGCGCGCATCTTTTGAGATTTTTTGCATCTATTTCAAGTGAGAAGACAAGAAATGCATTATAATACGCTTGTGGCATGAAACTGAGAACTTTTTTAATGGATTTTGCTTTATGTGCAAAAAGCTCGCGCTCGCTTTTCTCAAGACTTCGTTTTGCAAACGCATGTTCGTAGTGTGTTCCTGCAATGGTCAAAAGCATATCAGACACGGTTTTAGCATTTTCTATTTCCTGAAGCATTTCTTTTCCAAGAAGCGTGGACCTCATTGCGCGAACGCGCCCGGCAGCATATTCTTTTTCAAAAAACATATTCATCCCGTTTTAAACAATATTTTGCATAGTTCGTTTTCAATATGCGCCCTGTTTTTTTCAATCATTGACTCCAGGGACAATATGGTGGTTTCGTTTCCGACAGAATACGCAAGTCCCATTGAGAACTCTGCGGGCCCGGTGCGCAACTTTTTTTTTGAAAGCAGTTTTTGCATGATGGTGTCTTTGCTTGAGGTATAGATTTTTGCCTGCTCTGGAACCTGTTTTAAGAGTGATTCAGAAAGGGTGCGATATTCCTTTGATTTTTTGAATGCGACCACGCCTTTTGTTATGGCGCGGTCAACAAGCAGCCTCTTTTTTTTGGTGGCCTCGATATTCCAGAAGACCTCTTCATTTGAGATCATGCGGTTTCTAATGGCGCTGTTTCGCTTTTCACACTGTTCGGTTTCCTGTTTTATCCGTGATACTTTTTTTACATCATATTCTTTTCTAAGCAGTTTTTTCTTTTCTTCATATTCATGTATGTCTTTTTCAATATCCTTGCGGCTCTCAGAGCGTATTTTCTCAAGTAGCGCATTTAGATCCATGGTCTTCTGCCTTAAACAACTACAAGCCCGAAGCCGAGCGATATAAGTATTATCGCAATTGCGAACCCGTAAAGTGCCTGTGTTTCTGTCAGGACTGCCATTGCAAGGCTTTTACCAAAAAGCTTTTCATTTTCTGCAGTCGCGCCGATTGCAGCTGCGACAGCGCGCCCCTGTCCAATGCCTGAACCGGCAGCAGCAAGACCTATTGCAAGCCCTGCACCCAGGGACACAAGACCAATTTGTTCAACTACCACAATACATCACCTCTAGATTGTTTTATGAAACTTGTTTTTTGATATGAGCGGCAGGTATTCCACACCACCACCGTCGTAAAATGTTCCGAAAAACTCAACATAATTAAGCCTGAGCGCATGCATGCCGGAACTTACTATATTGAGCGCAAAGTTTGAAATATGCCCTGCTGCAAAGATGACTGCTGCCAAGACGAGCGACACATCTGAAACCAGTTTTGAGACAAGGTTTATTGCAAATGCAAGCCAACCTGTCACAACAGCAAGAGCCATTAAGCGCATATATGATAAAAAATTACTGAAAAAATCAATTGATTTAATGACACCTACCACACCATCTTTGGCGCGAAATACCACTCCCGACAGAATAAAGAATGCAGCAGGGATTGCAAGATATTTTTGGGAAAATAGTGCTGCGACAACAAGTAAGGCAGCGCCGCTTTCCAGTCCAACCCATGAGATGGCATCTTTTAGCAGGGCGCTGTTTTTATTGCGCACGCTTTCATGGATTCTTGTCAGAATCCCGATGTTGATGTGAACAATGCCCAGCATGATGGAAAATGTTATGAGTGAGAACGGGTTTGTGAAAACATTGAAATATGAGTTGAAACTGACAAGGTTCCCAAAAATGCTTCCACTGAGAACACCAAATAGTGCGCCTGACACAGAGCCCAAAAGAAGTATATGTCCAATATCTTTTATGGATTTTGTGCCCCTTCGAATGAGGGCTACTGAAAGTGCAAACAGCATGATGCTGT
>JAFCBV010000122.1 GCA_017610545.1 Candidatus Nanohalarchaeota archaeon
AAATTCGTTGCCTCATACTACAACGGCTATCATTGCAGAAGTCAATGACGTTCCTGTAGCAGATGCTGGAAGTGATCAGACTGTAGCTGTAAATGATGACGTAACATTTGACGGCTCAGGATCTTCTGATGATGGAACTACGCTTTTATATGACTGGGATTTCGGTGATGGCTCAACAGAAACTGGTGTCAGCCCAAAACATACATACGCTACTGTGGGAACATATAGCGTTACTTTGACAGTGACTGACGAAGGTGACTTGACAGACACAGACACACTTTCTGTAACTGTCACAGAAGAACTTGTTAACACACTAAAGATAGCCAGCATTGACATGTCACTGAAAACAGCAGGGCCAAACAGAAACGGAATCGCACTTATGACTGTTTAGCCAGCATTGACATGTCACTGAAAACAGCAGGGCCAAACAGAAACGGAATCGCACTTATGACTGTTGTTGATGCAACTGGTATGCCTGTTGAAGGTGCAACTGTAAGCGGTCACTGGAGTGATTTGACTGATGATATGGATTCGGGTTTGACTAATGCAGACGGACAAGTATCATTTAAGTCTGATAAACTGAGAAACACGCCCGGAACATTCACGTTCAATGTGGATGACGTGGTCTTGAGCGGATGGACCTATGATTCAGGTACATCGGTAACGAGCGGTAGTATAACAACTTCTTGATGGAGTTACCGAATTGGTTAGAGCGCGCTTACATCCTTGTGGTGAGGCGCGCTCTTTATCCTTAAGTTGGTTTTCAGGTGAGAACTTTGTAGCGTATGCTATTTCATATACTTTCGTTCCCACACATCCAGATACTCATCAGAAATCTCTAATTCTGCCCTCTTTTTGATTTCGCGCTCCTGAGAATATTTTTTCCTCATAGTATACCCGTATATTGCGCCAAATCCAAAGCCTGCAAGGTGCGCAGCATGCCCTATGTTGTCCTGCGAAAAGATGCCGACAAGATCAATGACAACCCACATGAACGCAAGAAGTATCATGGGTAGGGGGCCGCCTATATAAAGTACCAGTTTCGGGCGAAGCACTGTCAAAGCGCCGACAATAGCCATTATTGCTCCTGACGCACCGAGAGACAGGGAGTTTGGGTAAAAAAATAATGCGGCTACATTTCCTGCAACTGCACCTGAAAAATAGAGCACAAGAAAGTTTCTTGAGCCAATAACGCGCTCGAGTATTATGCCGAAAAGCCCGAGGGCAAACATGTTCTGCAAAAGGTGGCTCAGGTCCGCATGCATGAATGAAGAGGTTATGAATGTCCAGGGCATCGCTAAAACCAGGGACGGCCTGAAAGACAGAATTTTTATGATTTGCGGAAAAACAGCCTCCATCACAAATGCAAAGCTAATTATTCCAAGAAGCCACCATGCGTAGTAGCGTAGTTTCTCCATAAAGAGGTATCGTTTCAAAGAGATATATAGTACAGCACGGGCGGCAAGCATATAAGATTCGTTGGTACAAAAAAAGGTATGATTGACGCGCTCGTATCTTTTTTTGGAGACATCAACCCCTGGCTTGTTGTTGGCATTATTGCAGCCACACCTTTCGGTGAAGCGCGAGTGTCAATAATCTATGGGCTTGCCAAAGGGCTTGACCCGCTTTATGTTTTTCTGTTGTCTGTTGGGTTGAATATTCTTGTTGTAGCTCCGCTTCTTCTTGCATTGCGGCAAAAATGGGTTATGAAAATCATACACTTCATCATGGGAAAAAGAATAACGCGCATGGTTGAGAAGAACAAAAAGAAGTTCGAGATTTACGAGGAACTTGCCCTGCTCGGGTTTGTTGCCGTCCCTTTTGTCGGGACAGGGGCGTGGACAGGTGCCCTGCTTTCAACTGTGCTTGAGCTTGACGCTAAAAAATCATTTTTTGTTATCGCAGCCGGCGTCTTTTTTGCGGCAAGCATAATATTCCTCGGGGCAAATGGTGTAATTTACGCTATGGAGTGAGTTCATGCGCACTACTGATCTTCGGCTTTTTGCGGCAATAACGGCTATATCTGCATTTTCTGTTATGGGGGCGTCATTTCTGGCACCGTTTGAAGTGCGCTTTCTTGGCACACTTACAGAAAATCCTGCGCTTGTCGGAATGACATTTTCTGTTGGCGCAATATTTTTCGCGATTCTGTCTTTTGCGCTCGGGCGCTCAAGCGTTAGATTCGGCAAGCGAAGAATTGTGTTTTTGGGCACACTTCTTGGAATTGTATATCCACTTCTTTATGCTGCTTCAGCAAGTATATTTCAGTATATGGGCGTAAAAGTTGTGTGGGCATTTTCCGGGGCTGCTATGGGGCCAATTCTTATGGCACTCCTACAGGACACACTTGAAAATAACAATAATAAGGGGCGGGCACTTGGTATCTTTCACTCTGCAGGCGCGCTTGCCGGAAGCTTTGGCGCATTCCTCGGTGGCTATGCCAGTGAGACCCTGGGTTTTATCACAGCATACCGTCTTGAGTCGATCATTTTCATTATGCCTGCAATTATTGCATTTGTCTTTCTTGGTACAAAAGACGGTCAGAAGAGCCATACTGCTGGTCCGAAAAGAAGCATATTCTTTGCGTTGAAATATCTTCTCGCGCGCCCGGCTCTTCGGTTTCATATTATCTTGCAGACAGCTTTTGCTATGAGCTGGCACATGAAGCCCATACTTTTTATACTCTCAATTTACGCACTCTCCGAAAGCTACATACTTGCAGGCAGCATTTTTGCATCTATGGGTATTGTCGCAATGATAGCATTACCTATTGTGGGCAGTATGATTGACAAGAAAGGTTTTTTGTCAGGCGCAAAAATGGCGTATCTTATTTTGGGCATAAGTTCGCTCGGACTTGCACTTTCACCGGGCATTTATGTCTTTTGGGCATTTGCAGTGCTTTATGCGCTTGGGGAGGCAATAAACGGGCCAATGAGAAATGTAATTGAGATGGAAAACATAGAAAACAAGTATCGTGGGGAGATTCTTGGGTTTTATAGTGTGTATGACTCTGTAATTGCTGCGATTTCGCCAATGATTGCAGGCGCCCTGCTTATTTATTATCGTCCTCAGGAAATAATTGTTTTTTATTCTGCACTACTGTGGATTGGGCTTTTGGTTGGCTCATGGGTTTTGAAGGAGGGTAACAATGTGCGCATTAAGAATCTTTAGTTGCCTCATAAGCTTGTTCTAAATCTTCGACAGGCAGATCAAAATTCGTTAAATGTACTGATTGCTGGTACCACTCATCTATTCCTTCGATTATTTGTTGTGCTTCTGCGGTATCATGCATCACTAAACCAGCACCTTTTTTCATGTTTTCAATTACCAGATCATTGTCTGAAGCGGCGGCATGTATGTGTGCAGGTATTGTTGGATTAAAGCCAATTTCAAGACCTTGTTCAATCAAGTTATTGTATGTTGCCCTAAGCTCGTTATCGCTGTTTATTGCAGCATAACTTTCTGTACCTATGACACAAGACCCAACTTTGCCTTTGGCGAGCATGTGCGTTAGAACCGGAATAAATTTCCTGTTTGTATATATGTCGGACATAAAAGTACCTCCAAGTTCCTGATTCAAAGATTCTTGTCTCCTTCCTTAATGGCTTCAAGCAGCACTTCGCTGATATCAACGTTAGAGTGCGG
>JAFCBV010000123.1 GCA_017610545.1 Candidatus Nanohalarchaeota archaeon
ATCTCTGTGTAAGTCGGCATCTATCTCGTTGATAGAAATTTCGATACGAGTTATCTTCTCTCTTAGAAACGCAAGGTCGTTCTTTATTTCATCTAATGTAGCTGCTTCAGACATACACACACCTCTTAGGCCAGAATTAATTGTTTTGTAAAATATTTAAATACACAATTCAGTGTACTGCGCCCGCCAGCCACACATTGCAGGATTTCACCAGCACCATTATGGCCTTCAGCTTGAACTATAACACGCAGCAACCTCTTTTCCAACATAAACCCCGTCCATCTCATACCCAAACTTCCTGTAATACTCCCGCGTCCCAATAGCAGAAGTCACAATAATCTTTTTCATGCCGCGCTTTTTTGCAATAATTTCAGCGCGCTCCATAAGCTTCTTCCCAAGCCCTTTATGCTGGAATGCATTTTCCCCTTTTTCACCAAGAGGCATACTTGTGCCCGACACCTTCAGCTCACGCACTATTGCCGTCTTTTTGTCTATCTCAGGCCGAAACGGCTTTGCAGGAATGCGCAAACGAAGATAACCGACAAGAACATCTTTCTCAGTATCTTCTGCGCTTATGAAATATTCTGTCCCCCCTGAAGATTCGTATTTGCGTTCTGTAATGTCAACATTCTCAGGCAAAACACCCTTTTTATAATGCATGTGCCCTGCTTCCCTGCACCTTATGCAACTACACCGCGAGCCGTCTTTCAAAAGAATCTTTTCTGCCAACTCGCGAAGGTTTCCGGCTGTTACCCCGGCAGCAATTTTCTCTTTTGGAATATCTCGCTGGACTCTCATAAGTCTCACATAAGGCGGCAATATCTTCTTTATCCCTGCAACAAGCTTTGCAGCGCGCACATTATCATAAGGCACGTATTTTCCTTCTTTCCAAAGCTTGTATATCCCAGTCCCTTCAGTGACAAGAGTCGGATATATCTTCAGCATATCCGGGCGAAAATCAGGATTGTCAAAAAGCTCGCAAAACATTGCAAGGTCTTCTTTCTCATCCTGCAAAAGCCCGGGCATCATGTGGTAACAAACCTTTATTCCCGAGTCCTTCAAAAGCTGTGTCGCTTCAATAACATCTTTTACGCTGTGGCCGCGCTTCATTTTTTTGTAGATTTCATCTGAAAGCGTTTGCACACCAAGCTCAACGCGCGTTGCCCCGAGTCCAAGCATAGAGTCAATGTGCTCCTTTTTGCAGAAGTCAGGCCGTGTCTCTATTGTCAGCCCAACGCACCGTGTCTTTGCAGTCTCATTCAGCTTTTGCGCACCCTCAAGCGTTTTTGAATCATTGCCATTCATAGCATCAAGACAGCGCGTTACAAACTCTTTCTGGTATTCTGTGTCCTGCGCAGGAAATGTCCCGCCCATTATTATGAGTTCTGCCTTCTCTATCGGGTGCCCGATTGCATGAAGCTGTTCAAGCCTGTTCTTTGCCTGAAGAAACGGGTCATAATCAAACATCTTTGCCCTGCGCGCTGCAGGCTCGAGGCCAGTGTAACTTTTCGGAGAATCATCGCCCTCGGGGCAGTATATGCACTTCCCCGGGCACGGATGCGGCTTTGCCATAACTGCAACAATGCATACCCCAGATATCGTGCGCACAGGCTTTTTTGTCAATATTTCAAGCCCTTTTCGCTCTTTTGCGTACTTTAGTATTTCAGAACTCGGGACAATTCCGGAGATACCATATTTTTTAGACATCTTGCGCTTCCAGAACGTAAGCTCGCGCTGTGTCTTGATTTTACCGCACCGTATAGCATCAATGATTTCAAGAGCAAATGATTTTTCCTTTTCATGCATAGAAAGAATTAACCAAAAAAGCTTATGTTTGTTTGGTTACCTGCTGGCGTAGTCCATTACGTCCTTTTTCAGGTCTTCATAAATTATAGAGCCAAACTTCTCAAGATAATGTCCAACACATTCATTAGGTGCCTGACTCTTGATAAAACGCATATTTCCGCGTATATCATTATCAACCTTCACTGAAAACGCGTCATAAGGAATCTCATCCACAGAATCCCAAAATGCATTGAAACACCCTTTTGTATTTTTATTAAAGTCTGTCAAAAGCAAACCCAGTGCGATTTGCGCACAGCCAACATCGTTATGTATCTTAGAAAATTCGTCTGTGATGTCCCCAACATACTTTTTAACAAAATCAGTATATCTTTTCCCGTGCATCCCATTAGAATTCTGCCGAACCATAATAAGACATATTAAAAAGTTTTTTTAAACTTACTGGTAGTACTAGGCTTTTTCGCTTTCATAATCCACTAAACTAAACACTTTATACCCTTCAAGAACTTTCATACCGGGCAGAAATGAAAGATTGATTATAAACGCAAATCCAGCAACCTCTCCGCCAAGGCGCTCAATAAGTTTTGCCGATGCCTTTGCAGTCCCGCCTGTTGCAAGAAGGTCATCAACGATAAGGACGCGCTGCCCCTGCTCTACAGCATCTTTGTGCAACTCAAGAAGGTCGGGGCCATACTCTTTTTCATAAGTCTCAGAAATCACTTCTGCAGGAAGTTTTCCTTTTTTGCGGATGGGCACAAACCCGACACCTAGCTTGTCTGCAATAAGCCCGCCAAGAATAAAGCCGCGCGACTCAATACCCGCCACAAGGTCAATCTTCTGCCCGTTGCAGTGCTCTATCGTCTTCTCAACCACAAACCTGTTTGCCTTGGCGTCTTTGAACAGTGTCGTGACATCATAAAACAAAATTCCTTCTTTAGGGTAGTTTGGTATTTCTCTGATTACTGATTTTAAGTCCATTGAAAATCACAGTCAATATTAGGACATTAAGCACATAAAGGTTGGTTTTTGACAATCAAAAACTTTATATGTGTTACTGAATAGTTATCACTATGATTCCGGATAACACCGTGAAAGCAACGGCATTACAGGTTGCAGCATTTCATGACGGTAAACTATATAGTGTATTTCCGAATGACGGTCCGTCGAAATATGATGTGCATATACCCGGATACGTTTTGAATAAGGCCCCCACGCCCAATGAAGCTATTAGACATTTTAAAGCCATGGTGTCTGATATGGGGTATCCGGCACCTCCTTCGTTTTCTGAAGAGGATATTTTTGGTGGCAAACCATCAGGTACAAAAATACGTATCCCGAATAAAATAATAGGATCGATTATAGAAACAGAAATATTTTCGCCACAATTCCTCTATAATGAATCTCTTGAACTTGTTCTTGAAATAGGGGAGTCGGATCTTCAGGACACAGGCATGCAACTCATAAGGCTCGATATAAAGATGGACGAGGAACC
>JAFCBV010000124.1 GCA_017610545.1 Candidatus Nanohalarchaeota archaeon
TAAACAGAACCCTCCAATAGACAGAGAAATAAAATAGAATGTCGATAGAATAATTAAAAGAATCTGAGTTAATATGTTCTTATACTTGTACAAATAAGGGGTCTTCAAATAGGGGCCGGTCCCACAAAACAATCCAGAAAATATATGTGTGCTGACAGACATATATCCGCGTGTATCTCCATCTATGAGTAAGTTAATTCTATTTTCTAATGCGACTAGCAAAGAACGCAAATTTACTTGCAACAGCAAGAAATATAACATCAAACCAAACAACATAATAAAAACCGGTGGACCCAAAACAACAATCATTTGATCTCGCGTTGAACTCCAAATATAACCAAGTATTATCGAAGAAGAAGCCACAATTAAAAAGCCCACTTGCACGCATGAACGAGCAGATTCACGAACGCTGTTATAAACTACCGAATACTCCGCCAACAAAGCTTCTAATTGAAATGCCAATATTGTTTTTTCACTTTTGTTTAAAAGACCCATACTGTTTTTTATTGCCACGTCGTTATAATATTTAAGTGCCACTAAGTCACGCTTAAATATCTTCCTTTCAAATAGTCTTTATGGATACTTCTTTAAAGAAAACAGGTCCCGTAACATGGGAAATTGAAAAGACAGGCGCAATGCGCGTTCCTGCAAAGATTTTTGCATCAGACAGCCTTGCTGAAAAAATAAGGCAGGACCACACTCTTCAGCAGGCAGCAAATGTTGCAACACTAAAAGGGATAATCAATAATGCGCTCGTCATGCCGGACGCGCACGAAGGATATGGCTTTCCAATCGGCGGCGTGGCCGCATTTGACCTTGAAGAAGGCATAATCTGCCCCGGAGGAATTGGTTTTGACATAAACTGCGGCGTCCGCCTTATCCGGACAGACATGAATATTTCTGAACTCACGCCAAAAAAGCGCGATGTCCTGAATGAAACATTCACCAATGTTCCTGCAGGCCTTGGAAGCAAGGCAAAGATAAGATTCACTGATGATGAAACGCGCGATGCTATTGAGGGCGGCGCGAACTGGGCTGTAAAGCAGGGCTTTGGATGGAAAGAGGACACTGACAGGCTTGAGGAAAACGGGTGTATGAAAGCTAATGCCTCGGCAGTATCAGACAATGCAATCAAGCGCGGAAAGCCCCAGCTTGGAAGCCTCGGCTCAGGCAATCATTTTCTTGAACTACAAAAAGTCGAAAAAGTGTATGATGAAACTGTTGCAAAGAAATTCGGCATAACCGGTAAGGGTCAGGTTCTTGTAATGGTTCACTGCGGTTCAAGAGGTCTTGGCCATCAGGTCGCTTCAGAATACATAAGGCACATGGAGGATAAGTTCGGGCACAAAGATCTTCCTGACCGGGAGCTGATTAATGCCCCGTTCCAGAGCGAGATGGGACAGCAGTACTTCAGTGCAATGTCTGCCTCGGCAAACTATGCATGGGCAAACAGGCAGATGATAACCCATTGGATTCGTGAAAGCTTTGGCAAAGTCTTTGGCAGGAGTGCAAAAGATCTCGGGATGAACATAGTTTATGATGTATGCCACAATGTGGCAAAAGTAGAAAAACACAAGGTTGACGGCGAAACAAGAGAAGTCTGCGTACACAGGAAAGGTGCAACGCGCTCTTTTGGTCCGGGACGATCAGAGATACCTGAGCTTTACAGGAACGTCGGGCAGCCGGTCCTTCTCCCGGGTTCAATGGGAACATCAAGTTACATACTTGCAGGAACCGCAAAAGCCGAAGAAGTATCTTTCGGCTCAACTGCGCACGGGGCAGGGCGCGTGATGTCGCGCTCAGAGGCGCGTCACAGGTTCCGCGGGGAAGATGTGAAAAAGGATCTTGAATCAAAAGGCATTGCAGTGCGCTCTGCATCATGGAAAGGTATTTCAGAAGAGGCTCCCGGGGTCTACAAGGACATTGATGAGGTCGTAAGAGTTTCAGATGTGGCTGGAATCGGTTCGCTTGTAGCGAAAGTCGTACCTGTCGGAGTTATCAAGGGATAATTTCTTTAAAGACCGTCAAGTATTCCGTTTAAGTTGTGCTCGTTTTCTGTTATTATTCGTGGAAGAACATGTTCTGCGTTCATTGACGCGCGATACCTCACTTGCAGTGTGTTTTCATCAATCAAGGCACCCATCAATGGAATCAAATAAACCCCATTTGCATCAGTTGGGTGAATTGCTGTTTTTTCATTTCTATATATTTGCAGCCAGAGACTCGATAAAATCCGATTTGCATGAACTTCTCTCAGCCCTTCAATAGCATCGCCACTATCGGTTTGCATGGCCTGGTTGTATTCTTCAATCAAACCAATGACATCTTCGCCAGGATTTTGCCCAAGAACAAAGCAATATTTTTGTTTGTCAACGCCCGAAATCTTATAGTCCACCACAAACTGGTTTATCTTCGGATAATATGTTTCTGATACAATTTGCAATACATCCGTCCCGTAGAAATGCTTTCGTGGATGCAGCATGTACGTTTCAATACCTTTAAGAGGTATTTCAGGAAACAAGTCGGACAATATTGCCTTTTGTTCCGTAAAAGGGCGTGTTTTAACAGAGTTCATCATAACTGCTTGATGATAAATGTTTTAAAATATTGTCTTGCCTGTATATTTCAGTTTTTTAAGCTTTCATTTCAAATTAAATATATGATTTCTGAGGAGACTGTTGAAAAAGTCGCGAAAATCGCGCGAATAGAGCTTTCTGAACCTGAGAAAAAAAAGTTTTCAAAAGACATGGAAGACATACTTTCTGCATTCAAAAAGCTTGAAAAAGCAGACGTTTCAGGGGTCGAGCCAGCATTTCAGCCAATTGAAACAAAAGACGTTCTTCGCGAAGATGTTGAGGAACCCTGCATGTCGCAGGAGGATGCGCTCGCGAACGCAGTGCATAAGGAAGACGGATTTTTCAAAGGGCCTAAGGCAATGTAGCCCCGATTCGTTGAAACTCAATATATTTAACAGCAGACACACTATCTTTCTTCTGAATCTGTCAAAATCAAAGGTATTTGCCGACATTAAACAGAGCAAAAGACTCCATCTCATTTTAATTGGCGTAGTTCTGTATCTGGTGAATTATAATTTTCTGAAATACCTGTTTTATCTGTATCCTGCCACAATACCGTTGACAATGGGTGATGGCTCCTGGTGGTTAAGCCAATCTACATTCATTAAAATTTTATACGTAGGAATACTTGCACCTTTTTTAGAGGAATTAATTTTTAGAAGAGGCATCCTCAATTGGTTTGCCCAGAGAAAACAATTTATTTTAGGGTTGATTGT
>JAFCBV010000125.1 GCA_017610545.1 Candidatus Nanohalarchaeota archaeon
GTATTAAGCTTCTTGCTTTGTTCAATAGCGGTTCTTAGTTCTTTCTGGCCTTCTTCTTTTCTGGCAGCTATTAGATGTTCATAGGCTAATTCCATTGGTTCTGCTATTTCTTTGAATCCAACATAATCAACATAATTAAGCACAGTCATATCAATCACCCTCATCCACATTCCTTGCAACTTGTGTCATTTAAAACCAGTGTCACAAACAACATGATTATATAAAATTTGACCAAAAGATACAAATTATGTCCCAAATAGAAATGTCAATCGAGCGCTTCTTTGCAAAAAATCCTGATGTTCATGAAGCAAGAAACAAGGGCCTGGTTAACCGAAGGTCTCTTGCGTGTTACATCGCGGCAGAGGAAAAAATTCCGGTAAACAAGCTTGGCGCGATAATTATGGCGCTTAGAAGATATCCTGTTGAAAAAGACAAGCAAAAGAATTTCAAAAAATTCTTTAAAGGCATGAGAACAAGTGCAAAGGACAACATATGCGTAATCGGCCTGAAAAACTCGGATGCAGTTATTGAAAAGATAGCGCGCCTTGTTCGGTCGCTGAATCACGGGCCGAACGAGACATTCAAGATTGTACAGGGTGCCCTATCAATAAAGATCTTTTTGGATAACTTGCGGCTAAAGCAGGCGAAAGAATACTTTCAGCCGGGCGAAATCATTGAGGTTTATGAGAACACAGGCGAAATCAACATCACAATGCCGCACGAGGCCATAAAGACATACGGGTTGATATCGTACATTACAAGTCGGCTTGCTATAAGCAAAATAAACATTCTTGAGATACTGACATCCACTCCGGAGCTTTTGATATATGTGCATCATTCAGACCTCCTCAGGGCGTACGAAGCTATAAAAAATATGTGAATAATGTTTTTTTGTGATTCTATGGCAGATGAAAAAACTGATAAATTATCCATTGCAGACATGGCATCATTCTGTAAAAGAACAGGCATGATTTTTCAAAACTCAGAGATTTACGGGGGCTTTTCAGGATTCTGGGACTACGGGCCTCGCGGTGCAGAGATAAAGAATAACATAAAGCAGAGCTGGTGGAACACGTTTGTCTCATCGCGCGATGATGTGTTTGGAATGGACGGCACAACTATTACACATCCAAAGGTTTGGGTTGCGTCCGGGCATGTTGATTCCTTTTCTGACCCTCTTGTTGACTGCAAAAAGTGCCGCTCGCGCATTCGTGCAGACCACTTGGTTGAGGACACACTTAAGATTTCAGTAAACGGTATGGGGCTTGATGCACTGGATGCGTCAATAAAGGAGAACAAAATAAAGTGCCCTCTTTGTGGCGGAGACTTCACAGACGTTCGGGCATACAACCTAATGTTCAAGACAAATGTCGGGCCTATTGATGACGACAAATCAATAGCGTACATGCGCCCTGAGACTGCGCAACTTATGTTTGCAAACTTTCGCCTGATAGCCGACGGAATGCGCGCACGGCTTCCCTTTGGCATCGCGCAGATGGGCAAAGCATACAGGAATGAGATATCGCCGCGCGATTTTCTTTTTCGCAGCCGTGAGTTTGAGCAGATGGAGATTGAGTACTTCATACGCCCTGACACCATTGATGACTGCAAACTACTTACAGAAGACATGCTTAAACAGAAGGCACTTTTTCTCTCCGCAGAAGCGCAGGAGGAGGAAGATGAGAAGCACGCTGAGATGACTTTCGGCGATGCACTAAAGGAAAAGATAATCGTTAACCCGCATCTTGCGTACTGGCTTATACTTGAATACAATTGGTTTACGGGCCTGGGCATAAAGCCGGAGAACCTGAGAATGCGCCAGCACAAAAAAGCAGAGCTTGCGCACTATGCAGTTGGCTGTATTGATATTGAATATAACTTCCCGTTTGGCTGGAAGGAAATCTACGGGCTTGCTGACAGGAACACTTTCGACCTTGACCAGCACATAAAGCACTCGAAAAAGGATCTTTCCCTCTTTGATGAGGAACTGAAAAAAAGGGTTGTCCCGCGCGTTGCGGCAGAGCCGTCACAGGGCGTTGACAGGGCATTTCTTGCATTCATGTTTGATGCATATGACAAGCCCGCGCCAGACCACACAATACTTCATCTTCACCCAAAGCTTGCACCTGCAAAGATTGCTGTATTTCCTCTTATGAAGAAGGACGGGCTTGGTGAGATGGCACAGAAAATTCATGAGTCGCTAAAAGAAACAGTTGTGTCGTTCTATGATGCTGCCGGAAGCATTGGCAAAAGATATTATCGGATGGACGAAGTCGGCACTCCGCTTTGTGTGACTGTTGACTACGATAGCCTGAAGAATGATGACGTAACTTTGCGCGAGCGCGACACAGGAAATCAGGTCCGCATAAAGATTTCGGCGCTTGAGGGCGCGATAAATGATATTCTTGCCGGAAAGGCCAGCCTTTCGGATTTCGGGGATTTTATTAACTGATTTAAGTCCTACTCAAAAAACGGAAAATGTTACGTGCATTCAGTTGATATTTTCCATTGTGCTGCTCTTCAATTTTCTTGTCATTCAAAAGCAATTTTATGGTTGTTTTCAGCAGAGATTTTTCCAGTTCTGTTTTTTCCAGCAAGTCTTCGAAAGACATGTTTGCTTTTGACAGTTCAAGAAACACTGCAAGAGGCATATATGTTTCTTCTTCAGACTCCTTGCGCAATTTATTGAATATTGGCACACGGATGCGCCCTCTTTCCTGCATTTCTTCTATACGCGCAACCAAATAGGACTTCCAGACATTTGCTGTGTTTTTTTTACACTGATCACTCACTTCATTATAGATTATACCCCAATTTATTCCTGCCTGAAAAAGCGCAACACAGTCTTCATAATCTCCGGCTCTGAAAAATATTGATTTCAACAAAAAGATGTCCTCAAAAGACAAGGTGTTCACGATCAGGTTGCCATACGTGTTTTTCTTTTTTGAGCGGGATTTCATGCCTTTTGAGAGAGCAAGATTGTTGCAGATGATTTTTAAAAACACATCAAATCGGTCACTTTCCCGAGTATAGATACCCTGAATTTTTAGGTGTTCATACTCTTCTGTAATTTTTGTGGTGCCAAACCCGATTTTTTTTAGTGCACCTGCAAAAAGAGTTATTTCCGTCTTTGTTTCGAAAACAACATCAACATCTTTTGTTGCATCTTTCAAACCGGAAAACATCAGTGCAGCTCCGCCAAAGACATACATTGTAATTTTGCTGTCAAGTTCTTTTCCAATTTCATTGAAAAGAGAGTCCAGGTTTTTAGTACTTGATATCATATAATTCC
>JAFCBV010000126.1 GCA_017610545.1 Candidatus Nanohalarchaeota archaeon
TAGTAAAGAAGGGGGATTACAACGCGACATATGAAATGAATATGAACCATGAAGATGGAAGAATAATTCCTGTTGAAATACATGTCAAATTCATATTTGATAAAAAAGACCTCCTGGGCTTTCATGGAACCACACGAGATATAACTGAGCGCAAGAATTCTGAGAAAATATTACAAGAAAGTAAGACAAAACTCCAACTTCTATATGCCTCATCAAGTGATGCGATAATGCTCCTTGACGAAAAAGGTTTTTTTGATTGTAATAATGCAACGCTGCGGCTTTTTGGCTGTGCCACCAAAGAGGACTTTTGTAGCAGGCATCCGGGCGACTTCTCACCTAAGACCCAGCCGGACGGCACTGATTCGATGCGTTGTGCCAAGAATAATATTGCATTTGCCCTAAAAAAAGGCAGCAAGCGATTTGAGCATTTACACAGGCGTTTAGACGGCACTACTTTCCTCGCAGAGGTACTGCTTGATGCATTGATGCTCGGGGGCAAGAAAGTGCTTCAGGCAAGGGTGTTTGATATCACCGAGCGCAAAAAGACAGAAAACAAAATAAAAGAGTCCGAAGAAAAATTCCGTTTACTTGCAGAAAATTCTATTGATTGTATCTGGATATTGGATCAGAAACTGAGATTTACTTATCTAAGCCCTTCTGCGGAAAAAATACTTGGCTTTAAACCAAAACAGTTAATTGGTACAAAACTAAACTCGCATTTCAGGATAAAAGAGTTTTTAAAGGTTGGTGCTTTGGCGGCCAAAGCCATTAAAAATTATAAGACTTTTACTCATACTACTTTCGAAAGCAAAATGCTTAACAACAAAAATGAAGAAGTGGATTTAGAAATTTCCGGTAAGGTGCTTCTCAATAGCCATGGCAAGCTAATTGGCCTTCAGGGAACAACTAGAGACATCACAGAGCGCAAACAGGCAAAAAAAGCGCTTGAACAAGCGCATATGAATACAAAGGCCATCTTGGAAAATGCGCAATTTGGGGTTGTAGTCATTGGCAAGGACAAGAAAATTAGATGGGTTAACGAAAACGCTAGAAAGATGGCCGGTGTTAAGAATATGGATGTCATGCTAGGCAAAAGCTGTCGTGAATATCTCTGCCCTGCCAATCAAAATGAATGTCCTATTCTGGGTAAAGGCCAGAAAGTAGACTATAGTGAAATGATGTTCCGGCGACATGACGGCAAGAAAATACCTATTATTAAAACAGTCAATGAGATCAACTTTGACAATGAAGATGTTCTACTTGAAACATTTATTGACATCACAGAGCGCAAAAAAGCAGAAGAAAAAATTAATGAAAAAGTTGAAGAACTGGAAAAATTCTATAAACTGGCAATAGGACGCGAACTCAAGATGATTGAGTTGAAGAAGAAAATAGAAAAACTTGAAGCTAAAGGAGAAAAACAAAAGTAACAAATTCTTTATTAGTGAATTGTTCCATTAATCAACCAATTTCACTTTGTTTACAATAGTTACCTGTATAACACAAAAACGAATCAATACCGTTCCTGCAACAATAAAACTTATGCTATGTAGACGCAATTTCATTAAAGAAATTAAGGCTATTCAGAAATTTGCGGAATCCCTAAATATTTATTTCTTGGCGCGAACACACTCTTATGGCACACATAATCAAGGACAGCATTCATAAAGACATTAAAGTCACGAACTTGGAACGCACAGTAATAGACTCGCCACCCATGCAACGCCTGCGAAGAATAAAGCAGCTTGGCATGACCAGTCTGGTTTATCCCTCGGCAACACACACCAGATTTGAGCATTCTCTCGGTGCAATGCATATTGCGGGCAATCTTTGCAAGTCCTTCGGTTTTTCTGGAGAGGACACAACATACGTGCGCATGGCCGCACTACTTCATGATATAGGGCATTTTCCTTTCTCCCATATTCTTGATGAAAACAGCCACCTGATGGGCGGCAAAGGCCACGCAAAACTTGGCGCAGAAAAAATAACTACAGAACTCTCAAATATCCTTTTGGAAAACAAGCTTGACCCGAAAAAAGTTGCAAAAATAGCAACAGGAAAAGGAAAACTTGGCTCCATCCTCTCAGGCGGAATTGACGCTGACAAGATGGACTATCTTGTGCGCGATGCCCGGTTCACAGGGGTCGCGTACGGTATGGTAGACCTCACGCGCCTGTATTACACTGCAAAGTTCAATGGTAGCCTTGCGTTTGATTACAAAGCACTAAGAAACATAGAGTCTGTCGTTGTCTCGCGCTTCATGATGTTCCAGTCCGTATATCTTCACCCGACAATACGCTCTGCAGATGCCATGCTTATTCGGGCTGTTGAAAACGCACTTGTAAAAAATGTTTTCTCGCCAAAGGATTTGACAAACATGGACGACACAGATCTCATAAGCGCACTTCGCCAAAACAAAAAGAAAACAGGACCTTTTATTGAAGCCCTTGACTCAAGAAACCTGTACAAGATTGCCTGTGAAATAACAGGTAAAGACATTGACGTGCAGCTTCGAAAAAAGCTTGAGGCACTCGATGCAGACCCAAAAAAGCAGAGGCTGGTGTCGAACGCGCTTGCAGCAAAGTTGGGGCTTCTCAATGAGCAGGTTCTCATCAACATATTTTCCATGAAGTCACTTGAGCCTGTCAAAATCGTGCGCAACAACAAAACATTCAAGCTTTTTGAACTCTCATCTTTTTGTAGAAGTATAATGGATCAGGAAAAAGAGTCTATGAGTGTTCTTGTCTGCGTGCCTGAGAAATGCATGAAAAAAGCGAAAAAGGCAAAGGATGTTTTAGTGGAACTCATTTAAACAAATAGTCACCTGAATTCATTAGAACTGCTTCAATTCTTTCTCCAATTTCTGAACCAAATCATCAAGGTCCTTATATTGGATTACTTTACGTAAGTTAGGGATTCCAAGAACCATAACCGAAACATCAATCCCTTCTTTCGCTAATGCAATTATTGGAATTTTATGGTCGTAAGCCATCTGGAATTCCATACCAACACCATGAGAAGGGCTGGAAACCTCACCAATAAACAAATCACAGTTTGTAATAGTTTTTATTGTTCTATCATAGAAGTCTTTTGGACTTTCATTTGATTTCCAAAAATCCGGATAAGTTCCAATGACTTTGTCAAAAAACTTCTCACAAAGTTTCATTAGCCTTTTGTAGGCAGGAATGTAATCCTGACCAAACAGATGGATTGGACCAAATACATAAGCAGTTTTCATAATATAGTTAAGGTCGTTACGAAATAAATAGACAA
>JAFCBV010000127.1 GCA_017610545.1 Candidatus Nanohalarchaeota archaeon
AACGCATGCAGGCGCGTCTCTAATCAAGAAGGCGCTTTATGTGCCTGTGCGCATAGTTTCATTAATAAAAGGCCTTAGAACCAAGAAAATAGATGCCTGCGTTGTCCACCAATCATTTTACGGCATATTGGCAGCATTCTTTCTTGGCGTTAAAAAGCGCGTCTATATTTTTGACAACGAAAAAGCCCTTTTCCAGAACCTCCTTGCAATCCCGTTTGCAACCGTGGTGCTTTGCCCTGAAGCGGTAACGCAGGAAAGGATGTTTTTCAAAAAACTCAAAAAATATCCCGGGATAAAGGAATCAGTTTATCTTCATGATTTCAAGCCCGACAAAAAAATTATCCAAAAACTCAAACTCTCAGCAAAAAAGAAAATCATTGTCATGCGCCCTGAGCCATATTCCGCAGCATATTATTCTGAAGGCAAAAATGTGCTTTATCCCCTGGTAAAAGAAATTATCGAAAAAAAGAAAACCTGGCAGGTTGTTGTTATCCCGCGCGACAAAATCCAAAGGGCTGAATTCAAAAAAGCATTCGGGAAAAAGATTACCGTTACAGAAAAGGCACTTGATGTCCCGTCACTTATTGCTTTTGCCGATGCTGTTGTCGGCGCAGGCGGCACAATGAATCGCGAGGCAGCAGTTCTCGGTGTTCCTGTGATATCTGCATACAAAGGCGGGCTTCTTGCATCAGACAAATGGCTGGTCAATAAAGGATACATGAAACACATGACGTCTGTTTCATCAGATGATGTAGAACAGATGATTGAGCAAAAAAAGAAGAAAATGAACCTCAAAAGCGGGCAAAAAGAGGTTATTTCTAAGATTCTGAAATGAATAAGGGACCGGGAACAATCCTATTTTAAAAATGCGCAACGAAAATATGTCGGTGATACTATTCTAATAGGCGAAGTATTCGGTAAAGCGGGCACAAAATCATTTGCGTTTAGGGCATACAAGGATGTGAAGAACCTTGACTTTGTTGCAATAAAAGGAGCCGAGGATAGTTGGGTGCTCTCCCAGATTGACGGTGTAGAGTCACATCCTGACGGAAAGACAATCGCGAACTGCGATATTATCGGCGTGCGAAAAGGTGGAACTCTCTTAGGGCTCAAGACGCCTGTAAAGCCATCGTCTCTGGTATACAGCGCAGACAAAAAAATCATACAAGAGACTCTTGACCTTCCGAAAGGCGGTATTTATCTTGGAACGCTTGATGCAAATAAAGATGTTCCTGTATTTGTTGATGCCGGAGAGCTAGTATCAAAACATCTCTGTGTTCTTGCGCAAACAGGCAGCGGAAAGTCATATGTCACAGGCGTGATTGTTGAAGAACTTCTTGAGAAAAAAATCCCTGTTATCGTTATAGACTCACACGGGGAGTATGTTTCACTTGGCACTGAAAACCAGAACCCGAAAGAGATAGAAAAAATGCAGGAGTTCGGCATAAGCCCAAAAGCATATAGAGTGCGCGAGTACAGCACAGACTCAAGAGTGAATCCCGGGGCAGAGCAGATTACATTCTCTGACAAGAACCTTGAGGCAACTGAGATAGCGTCCCTTTTTCCTGCAAAGGCAAGCGCATCGCAGACAGGCGTCCTTTATGCAGCAGTTCTTGAGGCAAAAAGAAAGGGCGAATACAACCTTGTAGACATAATAGAGATTGTAGGCGCAATGGAAGGCGCATCCAAGTGGACTGTAATAAATATGCTTGAGGTTGTCCGGGCAACAAATCTTTTTACTGATAACCCGACTCCGCTTAAAGATATTGTCAAGCCGGGTACGGCATCAATAATAAATTTGAGGGGTGCGTCCCCGGAGATACAGCAGGTTGTTGTGCATCGCCTCGTTGAAAAGCTTTTTGAGCAAAGAAAAATAGGGCGCGTTCCGCCGCTTTTTTTAATAGTTGAGGAAGCGCACAATTTCTGCCCTGAAAAAGAGGTTCGCATGTCCTCAAAAATACTTCGCACAGTTGCAAGCGAGGGGAGAAAGTTTGGTTTCGGCCTGTGCATAGTTTCACAAAGGCCTGCGCGCGTTGACAAAAACATTTTGTCCCAGTGCAATACCCAGGTAATACTTCGCGTAACAAACCCGAATGACCTAAAAGCAATAGCATATGCTGAAGGCATAAACAAGAGCGTGGAAAAGGAGATAAGAAACCTCTCAACAGGAACCGCACTCATGCTAGGGCGCGAAGTGCCGCTTTTTGTAAACGTGCGCGTCAAGCGCACGAAACACGGAGGCGTAACCGTTTCTGTCACAGATCAGAAAGCAGCGGTTGACACAATACTTTCATTTGACTGCCTTGAGCAGGCAGCATTCAAAAAATACGGCAAGATTAAAAAAGTCTATTATCCTATCTGGCTTATCAAGTCCGCTGGCGACAGATTTATTATTGATGGCATAAAAGGAAGGCTAATGCGCCATGAAAAGGGCTGGCTTGCAGGCGCGCCTGTTGAGTTTTCAGAGGTTAATGCAGCAAGACTGAAATCAATGAAAGATGCTGCAAAAGTCGGGTATCCGACAAAAATAGTTACAGCAGACGGCGAGCTGTTGTCGTTCAAAGTATTGAAAATGGATATTGCCGGAACCGCATCTGCGGTATTCGGAAAGACAGCGTTAGTAAAAGAGGCATACTACCCGTATTTTGTCGGGCAGAATGTAATGATTGACGGCGTCACAGGCACAGTCAGGGACGCAGGATAAACTATTGGTGTAATTTATGACAAAAAAACAAGACTACTATGAAACTCTCGGAGTATCAAAAGACGCAACTGACGCAGACCTGAAAAAGGCTTTCCGTCACATGGCAAGAAAATACCATCCTGACGTCAACCAGGGCAACAAGGAATCCGAGAACAAATTCAAAGAAGTCAACGAGGCATTCGAGGTTCTGCGCGACCCGGAAAAGCGCGCACAATACGACCAGTTCGGCCACGCAGCATTCGGTCAGGGCATGGGCGGCGGAGGCGGGGGATTCCGGGGTTTCGGCGGCGCGGGCGCATCATTCGAGGACTTATTTTCAAACTTCGGGGATATATTTAATGTTTTCTCAGGCGGGCGCGAAAGAAAAAGGAGCGCTGCAAGAGACGGCTCTGACCTGCGCTATGACATGGAGATGACTCTTGAGGAAGCTTTCAAGGGTTGTGTTAAAAAGAAGATAAAAGTGCCCCGCTTTATGCAGTGCAAGGCGTGCGGCGGAAACGGCGCTGACAGGAAAGAAGGCGTGAAAAAGTGCGTGCGCTGCAATGGCGCAGGCGAGATACGCCAGGTTGAATGCCACGGCGAGGGTGAAATTCCGAAAAAGATATGCAGTGAGTGCAGGGGCGCAGGGCGGATGCGGGTTGAAAGATCCATAGAAGTTTCTATTCCAAAAGGCGCTGAGGAAGGGATGTACCTTAAAGTTGCAGGAGAAGGGGACGCAGGCATAAAGGGCGGCGAGTCAGGAGACCTTTATGTTGCAATACATGTCAAGGCGCACGAAATTTTCGAGAGGCACGGAAATGATCTTTTTTGCAAAATAACAATACCACTTTCAATGGCAATCTTTGGCGGCGATGTCAAAGTGCCTACAATCAAAGGCAGCGCAGACATGAAAATACCTGCCGGTACGCAGAGCCATATAGTGTTCCGCCTCAAGGGGCAGGGAATGCCTCAAATACACTCAAGCCAGACAGGCGACCTTCTCGTAAAAGTGACTGTCGAGATACCCTCAGGCAGGGGAAAAAGCGAGCAGGATATGGCTGAAATTCTTAAGGCAGACGGGAAAGCAGAAGTGAATAAAGGGTTTTTTGAGAAGATGAAGGAGAAGTTTGCTTAATGTGTGCTTTACAGAAGAACAAGGGCATAATTTGGTTAATCTGACGGATTAACAAGATTAATAAAGAATGAAAGATAATCTTGATATAAAAGGTGTTATAAATGGAAAAAAAACCAATTGTTGTTTTTGATGGCTCTGTTAAATCTAAAGTGATTCGTTCTTTAGGATTTAGAAAAAATAAGGACTCAAAATTAGTTGATGCCAATGGGAAATTAGCAACAACTCAATGCTATGAAAGTATCACTTCTGATGACTTTGGAGGGGTGTTACAAGGATCAAAAATTCCTATTAAAAATAACGATTCTGAACTTGTTAAATATTTTATTTCTGGTAAGTGTTAAAATGGGTC
>JAFCBV010000011.1 GCA_017610545.1 Candidatus Nanohalarchaeota archaeon
TTCTCTGCTTCTTTTACAGGAACCTTTTCCTCTTTTTTAGCTTCAGGCTCTGCCGAATCAGTTTTCTTTTTCTCGTCTTTAGGCTTTGCTTCCTCTTTTGCAGGCTCTTCCTTTGGCTTCTCTTCTTTCTTTGTCTCTGGCTTCTTTGGAAACTCAAACTTCACTCCTGCGAGTTCTGCCCAGAAAATATCATCTTTTTCCTTAACAATCTGTATTTTTACAGATCTCGGTGGGTTCTTTGCACCACGTGCCCAAATTTCCTCATTTAGATGAGTGGCAACCTTTGCAATTTTTGCGTTCTTATGGCGCTTTAAGTATTCCTTTATGACATAGATTGACTTCTTTGCGCGCTTTTTGTAAGCTGAATTCCATGCAGGAGTCAGGTTTACAGTATAAATTTTCTCATCAGCCATAATACACACCTTTTACGCGTCTATTTTCCCGCGCCTTCTCCAGTGTCTGTCAGCGAATCGTTTCACTGCGCGAAACTTTGCTCGCCCAAGGCCAAAGACCTTGAGGTCTACCCAGCGCGGCGCAGGCGAGCATTTCTTAGCTGCCTTTGCAAGCTTCAGCTTTTTTCCATGAGTTTTGTGAACAGACATTTAATCACTTCGGTTTTCTTACAATTTTGGTTTCTTTTTTAAGTATGAGTCGATCAAGCATACCTTTGAATGCCGTGTCAGACAATGGAGGCTTTATTTGCCGCGCCTGATACATTTCCATGAGATATATTTCCACTTGCTGTGCCATCTCAGGCTTTATTGCCCGTATGTTGGAAAGCCGATTGAGGGCGTCTTTGCTCAAAATCCCGGAGACGGCCTTTTTTATCTCAAAAGCCATTGCCTCGACCCTTTGCGCCTGCTCCATTTGAGCATGTGTGTTTTGCATTGCAGAATATTCCTGCATTTTTTTCCTGCGCAGAGCCTCTAATTCATCCATAGGATTCATTTTTCTGTTGATTCAGTTGCAATCTTATGTGCTGTGTTGTCAAGAAGCTTTCTTCCGGCAGGAGTTATTTCCCGTCCTTTCTTTCCTTTCTTGACAAGACCTGCTTCTTCCAGTTGCTGAAAGCCTTTTCGAATTATGTTTCCGGATGCTCGTGTGAATCTCTCCGGCTTGTAGCCACGGTTCTTGGCGCCGCCATAGACCGCTCTAAGCCTTGATACACCAACTGGCTTAAGATATGCCTTGCGCAATATTGATGCGCATCGCATATACCACCAGTCCGGGTCGTCAGGCATCCTTTCTGCATGTGTTCCGGTCTTAACAAAAGCAGCCCACTCAGGGGGTTGGATGTTTTCTGTCTTTCTAAGCTCTTCTGCAATTGCGGAAACAAGTTTTCCTGAATCTACGTCATATGTAGTTGTCATAATATCACTTTTTTCAGAAAATTGTGGATTTTCTGTTGTGTCTGTACCAATGTTTGCTGCTTAAGCTTTTTAAGCTTTATGAGGCACTGCGAACAAACCTCTAATGAGTATGTAATCTTTATATAGTAGCTTAGCCCAGTCATGTTTATGAGTTCAAAATACATTCTGGCATTTGCTCTTGTATTTACCGTACTTGTTTTAGGTTGCGTATCTGACAAACAGGACGCGCCGCCTTTGGAACCGTTGGACGACGGAGTAATTTCTTCTGTTGATACCGATTTGGATGCCCTTGTCTCTGATTTAGAAGAGTCTTCTCAGATAGCGGCAGAACTTGAAGATGACATAAATGTAGATGAACTGGAGCTTGTCCTTGAGTGAGTGTGATAATAATGAATTCAAAATATCTTTTTACAGCATCTTTTTTGTTTGTAGTGCTTGCATCAACCCTTTTTGCATCAGCTAATACTCCTACACCTACATTGACTTCCATAGGAAGCGCAGGCGCAACAGCACCCCAGCCCGTTTTAGTGTCTGCCGGTAATGTATCTGATTCTGCAGCGATTGCAGTTTCCAATAGAGTTGCCGACCGGGTGGCTGTGTTAAAGGCGCAATACCAGCGTGCAAAAATTAGCGTCGTGCAAGCCCGCGAGCAATATACGCTTGCAAAGCAGAAAGTCGTTAGGGTTCGGATAGGATATGATGATACTAAGACAAAATGGGATGATGCAAAGAAAGCATATGTTGCCGCTGCCAACAGCACAAATGCCACTGAAATGAAAAAAGCTGCTGTCGGGAAGGGACAGGACTTTCTGCAAAAACAGATAGATCGTATGATTTCACACCTTGAACTCGTGAGGAGCAAGGTTGAAAGTATGGATGTTCTTGAAGATGAGGAAAAGATATTGATGTTAGCAGACCTTGATGTGGATATTGCCGGATTCGAAGACATCAGGGCAAGGACCGAAAATGTTACTGACGCGGACCTGCTAAGAAATCTTTCAATAGAAGTGAAAGAAGCTTGGCTTGACTCAAGAAAGGGCGTTGCAAGAGCCGTTGGCACAATGGAGTGTGCCCATGAAGAGAACTTGGTTGAACAAGTCCAGAAGTTTACGCGCAGCACTGAAAACGCCATATTTCAGCTTGCGAAGCGTGGTATTGACACAGCAGAAGCAGACGCTCTTTTGAATGCATATAAAAACCATCTTCAGCTTGCGAAGAACGAACTTGAGAGTGCAAAAGAACAGTTTGCCGCAGGCAATACAGAAGAGGGTCGAAACCATGTTCGGGCATCGCACAGGTATGTTGTCGAAGCGCACAACGAACTAAAAGGTGTTGTCTCTGAAGTCAAAGAGCGCATAAGGAACGCGAGAGCGCATTAGTTCAGGGCAATCAAATCAATTACAATCCTGTATTGCCTAACCCCTATATTTCCGCACTTTCTTACCAGAAGAATTTTACATTTCTTGCCGGCAGCTTCACAGTCTTCAAGAGCACTCTTTTTCAGGTCTTCTATTTCTTCATCGCCTGCAAAAGCGTAAAGGTGTATCATTCCGCCTGTTTTTATCTTCGAAAGCGCGAGTCCAAGAAAAGCAGGCGCATCCTTTGGCGCAGGCATGACAATGCGGTCGAACTTCTCTTTAAGTGGAGGGACTGATTCTGCTACATCTCCCTCAAGTATTGTTATCTTGTCTTCAACATGGTTTATCTTCACACTGTCTCTAAACATGAGTATTGCATCAGGATTTATCTCAACAGCAGTGATTTTAACGTCTTTCTTTTTAGCAATGACAATAGGAAAAGGTCCTGCGCCGGCAAACATGACAAGAATGTTTTCATGGTCTCGTGCAAGCCCTGCAATGCGCGCCCTCTCTCCTGAAAGCTTGCTTGAAAAGTATGTTTTGGCGAGGTCCAGTCTGAGCCTACAGCCAGACTCCGTATATATTGTCTCTGTCTGTGTTTGAGGCACTTCTGATGCCCACTTTGGCACATTGGAGAACTCACGTTCTTCGTGCGCAAGAATTTTGTATTTTGGAACCCTGTATTTTCCCTTAACATCCCCTGTTTTAAGTAGGACAATATGAACATTTTTATGTGCCTGAAGTATGGCATCTGCTATGTCTTTAGCATGTTTTTGGGCGCCATCAGGCTCAATGATGGCAATGTCGCCGACAACCTCGAACGCGCGTGGAATGAGCTCAAAATCTTTTTTAGGCAATGTGTTCTTTAGAAGTTCTTTAAAGTGCATATGGTCTGTTGGAAGTTAATACTTAAACCTTTTTGTTCCCACGCATTGCAAGTGTGAGGCTTATTACAAGCAAAAATACAAAGGAGAACCCGCTAAGGCCCGGTGTTGTACTGAAAATTCCGCTGCTCTGGTGGATGACCTTGATATCCACATCTGCGTATTTTTCATTGTAGTTCGCATTGGGACCAATATAGATTTGATACATTCCAGATTTAGCCCCCAGAATATCAATACTCACACCCTTTGTCGTATAAGGACCCACGATGGTGTTTAAGTTGCGTCTGAACTCATCCGTTCTGTGGCCTGTAAACCAAACCCAGTTTTTTAGGTCATCAAAGCCGCCTATGTACAAAGGAACCTCAACAGATATGGGATTTTTGTTTGTGATTGTCACTATTACGCGGGAAGTTTTACCGAAGTACAGGGTTGTATCCTCTAGACTGATTTCTATAGAAGGAGGCATCATGTTCCAGCATATTCCGCCAATACAGTTTGTGATGCACTCCAGAGGGCTAGTACAAGCGCATCCATTGCCTTTCTTTATATCGTAAAATGACGGTCCTTTGACTGATTCACAATTGTCGGCGTTGTCGCAGGAATAGTACCAAAAGGGCTTGTCTAATTCAAAAGTACATGAAGTTGTCGTTATTGAGCAATCCGAGCCAAAATTAAAGTCGCAATACTCTAGTGTACAAGCTGCGTCTGCACAGATTGTTGTGTTTTTGCAACTAGAACCGCCATCAGCACAGGTTGGAGAGAAGGTTGTATTTTCGCCTGCAACTGTCGGATTTTCCAAAGCACAGTTTGTACAGGTTGTTATCGGACCCGCTTTGTCAAGTAACACATTAAACTCACCTATTAACGATGGATTTGGCGTTCCCGGAGGCGTTGCATCGTCCCATGCCTGATATCTAACAGTTGTGTTCTGATCGGTAGTATAATACAACTCATAAGGGCTTGCAAGAATAATATCAGGAGTGCAGTTAACACCTTCGCAGTACTTCACTTCTTTTATTCCGCTTGCGTCATCTACTGGAGCCAACGTTACTGTTTGATCTGTGTTCACCCACATACCGTCATTTGCATAGTCGTCAGTTATCGTCGGAGCTGTTAGGTCACAATAGTATATGGATGTTTCAGGAGATGTCTCGATAAAAGGGAGTTCCAGAAAGCTGCCGTCGCAGTTTGTTCCACTATGATTATATATAACGACAGCGGTGTAGTCTCCGTCGAATATGCATGTATTGAAACCATAAAAGCAATCCGCAGGGCAGGAAGTAGAACAGGTCATAGACTGGTTGTTTACAAGTATGAAACCCATTGGGTCTTTTACTGTTATTATAGCGGTTGTAGTTAGTGCGGCGTTTGCCGTAACAGAAAGTAGCAAAAGAGATATTGTAAAAAATAGAATTGTTTGTTTCGGCAAATGCATGATTCTATATGCCTTTTGACGGTATATATAGTTTCCAGGGTTTGTAGAAATCACCAACAAAAAACAATGCACATCCAGGTCAAATTAGACCCAGACATCACCAAAAGTTCTCCTACTGAAGGTGATAACTCATACCATAACCTATTATAGCCATTCTCCCAAATTGTCTTTATGCCAACATCACTTGAATTAGAACTAAAGAAACTCGCGCTCATAAACGCCGCGCAATACGCCGGCAAGACGAACGCAAAGGCGGTTTTCGGTAGGGCAATGGGCACAGTTCCTGAAGCAAAAAAGGACGCGAAAAAGACGCGCGAACTTTCTGAAAAAATCGTAAATGAAATCAACTCTCTGTCAGTTGAAGAGCAGCAAAAAGAAATGGCGCGCCTGAAAATAAACGTGCCAAAGCAAGTAAAGGAAGAGCGCCGAACAGAGCTTCCGCCGCTTAAGGGCGCGCCCGGGAAAATTATCGCGCGCTTTGCCCCTGAGCCGAACGGGCTTATCCATTTCGGGCATCTGAAGGCTGCTGTAATGTCAAACTTCTATGCTAAGATGTACAAAGGCAAGTCAATTCTCCGTTTTGATGACACCAACCCGCGCAAAGAGAAAAAAGAATTTTATGATGCCATAAAAAAGGATCTTGACGCCCTCGGATTCAAATGGGATGTTGTCACAAAGACAACCGACCACTTTGAAGACATTTACTCTGCAGCGGAAAAGATGATTTCAAAGGGGCTGTTCTATGTCTGCACATGCCCTCAGGAGAACATAAGAGAAAATAGGGAAAAATCAATTGAGTGCGCATGCAGGACCAAAAGCCCTGGTGATGTGCTTGCGCTCTGGAAAAAAATGCATAAGGATATGGAAGAAGGCACAGCATGCGTGCGCCTGAAAATTGACATGAAAAGCAGAAATCCTGTTCTTCGCGATCCGACAATGCTTCGCATAGTTGACTTTGAACACCCCATCACAAAAAACAAGTACCGCGTTTTCCCGCTCTATAATTTCAGCACAGTAATCTGTGACCACAAACTTGGAGTCACCTATATCTTTCGCGACAAGGGCTTTGAAAATGATGCCATGATACAGAATCAACTTTACGAACATCTTGGCTGGAAGGCACCCGAGGCCAGCCAGTTCGGGCGCCTGAAGACAATGGCAGGCATACCGCTTTCAAAAAGAAAACAAAGAGAGCTTGTTGAGAAAGGAGAACTTTCCAGTCTGGAGGACCTTCAAATCCCGACACCAAGAAATTTTTTGAAGCGTGGATTCCTTCCTGAAGCACTCACACAGGTCATGATTGCAATCGGGCCAAGCAAGTCAGACATAGACGTATCTGAGGACATGCTCGCAAGCTTTAACCGCAAGCTTGTGGACGCAAAGGCAAACAGGTATTTTTTTGTGCCGGAACCTGTTTTAATGAATATTTCGGGGGCGCCCGAAACAATTGCTCATCCCCTGCTTCATCCGAATGACCCAAAGCGCGGAAAAAGAAGCCTGAAATGCACCGGAAAAATCTTTGTTTCAAAGGACGACCTTGAGCATCTAAAAAAATCAAAAGAAGTGCGCTTAAAAGACTTATATAATGTTGAAATTACAGGCATCGGCAAAGAGATAACGGCAAAATACGCCGGAGGAGACAACAAAAACATACAAAAAATACAGTGGGTGCCTTTTGAGGACAACACAAAAGTGACATTCATAATGCCCAAAGGCAATCACATCAATGGGCTTGCTGAGCGCGGCCTGAACGAAGGCATGATCCAATTTGAACGTATTGGATTCGCGCGCATCGTAAAAGAAGCAGGAAAATTCAAGGCATATTTTGCCCATCATTAAAAAACTTAATAAAGTACTAGAAATATAATACAATCAGGTGTTCCTATGTTGGGTATTCTAAAAAGAAAGCATACTGAAAAAGAAGATAACAAAGAGATTCTAAATAAGGTGTTACCGCAGGAAAAAAACATTCCTGAAATACCTCTGGAACCTATGAACAATCAGATCAAAGCACCTGAAATTCCGGTTCGTCCGCTTGCGCCAGTAGAACAGGACATTGAACCGCCATTTGCATCATGGAATGATAATGTTTCTGATGAAGAAATTCCTATGCCCCCGCCGTTCATGAGCCACAAAGTCCCTGAAAGACCACCTGTTCGGGATAACCCTATGTTGCCTCCAATAATAGAGCGTAAAATAGAGCGTAAAGCTCCTGAACGACCAGTTCAAACGCCTGTGGAAAATAGACCCTTTAGGCAATCAAGCATTAAAGGACCGGTATTCCTGAGTCTTAGTAAATATCAGGAAGTGAAGTCCATGCTTTCGGACCTGAAAGTGTCTTCTGCAGAGCTTAGATGCATAATTTCAGACCTTAAGAAAAACAGGGATGGCGGAACACAACTTCTTGAGCAAAGTGTTGAGCGGCTTTCGACAATCGAGAATAGCCTTGAAGAAATAAGCGCAACACTTCGCGCAGGGTAAATTCCATTATTTCTGACGCGCTGCGTTTAGTAGAGTCATTAGTTCTTTCTCGTTTTTTACCGTCTGTATTTGTACCCTTAAACTTCGTGTACCTGGCGCTGCCACAGCAAACCATATTGCATGCGTTTTGAGAACCTTGAAATCCGGCTCTTTATTGTATTTTTTATAATATTCCACGAATTCAAAGAATGCATCCATGCGCTCTGCAAGCGAGTGCTCTTTTGGAGGCACTTTGCCTGACATTGCAATTTTTGTATCGCGGAATAGGAATGGGTTGCCTATTGCGCCGCGCCCGATCATCACGCCGTCGCATCCGGTTTCATCAAACATACGTACCGCGTCGTCAGCTGAAAACACATCCCCGTTTGCAATCACAGGAATATTTGCGGTCTCTTTCACTTTTTTGATGGCACTCCAGTCTGCCTTGTCAACGTAGTTGTGCATTACAAAGCGCCCGTGTATTGATATTGCATCAATGCCTGCATCCTCACACAATTTAAGGGTTTCAAAAATCTCAGGGCTTTTTCTGTTGCTTCCAAGGCGAACCTTCACAGTGAGTGGTTTGTCTGTAAACCCGCGCAACTTTGACAGGATGCTGCCAAGATTCTTTGGGTTGGATGAAAGCCACCCGCCCCACTGCAGTTTTATGTAATTTCGTTTTGAGCATCCGGCATTCAGGTCAATTGTATCTACTTTATCTCCTATTGCATCAATCAGTTGGCGAAGGTTTTCAGGATCATCCCCGATTATCTGCGCACCCACAGGGCGCTCGTTTGGCAGAAAATCATCAAAGTTCTCGCGGTCCATGCGAAACTTTGCCTCCTCAAGCTTAGGAGAATAAACAAGCCCTGCGCCGTAGTCTTTGCAAAGCAGGCGAAACGCATTGCAAGTGACGTCGCACATAGGGGCTAGAACTAATGGCGTTTCAATCTTTAGTTTTCCGATTTTCAGGGGACGAAATTTCATAAACTCACTTTTTTGACAAAAGCACGACACGGCTTCGTTCGTCCTCATCCTTGAATTCATATCCAAGATGTTTGTTCAGCCTTTTTGCGAACTCCTGTATTTCGCTGTGGCGCGGCATTGCGTCAATAGGCAGGCGGTACACTGAAAAGCCCACATGCATGTATGCCTTGACTTCAACAAAGTCCGGCTGTGCCCTCTGGATTAGTTCGGCATACTCTTTCTCGTGCATATCATTCCAGCCGCGAAGTATTGTCAGGCGCACTGCCTTTTTGCATGAAAATTGGGGTAAAATATCTATTGTCTTATTCAGGCGCTCCCAGAAGTCAGGGAACTGGGGCACATCAAGCTTTTTGTACAGCTCCTTTGTCGGGGCGTCAATAGAAAGATAAAGCTGGCTTGGCTCACTTGAAAGCGCTTCCAGCTTTTCAGGAAACTGCCCGTTTGTGACGAGAAACACGCTCATATTGCGCTTTTTGAACTCATCTATAAGCCCTGAGAGCTTTGAATACGCAGTCGGCTCGCCTGTAAGGGATATCGCGGCATTGCTTGGATTTTGAGCCTCTTTCCATTTCTCCTTGTCAACACACTCAAGGCCATTGAAACCAGAAATCAGCTTTCTTTGCGCGATAATAGCCTTCTCTACAATCTCTTTTGGCTCATCTTCCTGTACTGCGTCCATAGAGTTTGCAACAGTCTTGTCTGTCGCGCGCCAGCAGTATATACAGCGATTCGGGCAAAAATACGCCGCAGGCGTCATCTGAAGGCAGCGGTGGCTCTCTATGCCGTGAATATCCTTATAGAACTTCTCTTTATAGCACACCCCTTCGCCGCGAAGTGACTTTTTCGCCCATTCGCATACCTTGACGGCAGAGTGCGCGCCCACAAGGCCATAGCCCTGCTTTTTCATGAGAAGTTTTTGTTCTGAGGAAATCATAGAATAAGTATTGGGGGGAAGAGTTATATTTTGCGCGAAAGAGCAGATATTTCTCAAAAAGATTTGGATAAAGTCATTTACAATCGTTGAAACTCTGCCCTTCAGGGCGTCCTAAAAAGCTATGCTTTTTGGGATTTCAGAAATCACTCAAAATCACGCATGATTTTGGTGACCGCGAAAATCTTCGATTTTCTCGGAGCTTGAAACAGAACCAATCAAACCCCGTCCTTTAGTGCGTCCTAAAAAGCTATGCTTTTTGGGATGTTGGAGCGCAAGCGACTTCAGGGTCGCATAGAGGTTTCATGATATTGCGTACGATCATGGCGTTTTACGTAATTTTGTACGTAAAACTCCTTGATGTCCGCCAGATAGTGGGCAACGACAAACCCGTCAAAAGAAATATAAATATCACCGAGTTACTAACTATTGGTGATATTATGGTAATGCAAGCTTTATACGGAAATAAAGGCCTTTTGATAGAGGGTACAATAGACCCGGAAACAGACTTGGAAGCGGTATTTGGAACCTGCCCGGAATATCTTGAAAAAAGTTTTGAAAAAGGAATTGCTAA
>JAFCBV010000128.1 GCA_017610545.1 Candidatus Nanohalarchaeota archaeon
ATCCATCCGCCAGCATACCTGAATGGCTTCCTTTACTTTCAGGCCTTCCTTTACGAGAAAGTCAACCTCGCCGCCCTTTTTCCAGTAATATACTTGCTTTCCCCTTCTTTTTAATTCAATAAAAACGCAATTTTCAAAAAGCCTGCCCACATCATCCGAAACTTTAAACGAGACCGCATTCCTGAGGCCGGTGTCTATGCAATATATTTTTTTGGGATTTACGGACTGCTCCTTTAATGAATGTGAATAGATTGGCACCTGATATATCAGATAAACCTCTGCCATGTATGACAAATATCCCGAGAGTGTCTGTATCCCAAGGCCGGTTACGTTTCTTATATTTCTCAGGCTGATAAAGTTCCCTGTATTTGTAAGAAGATAGACACCGACCTCCCTGGTTTTTACCGGGTCTGTCTTGTATCTATCTACAATGTCTTTGTATATTATGTCTTCAAAATACTGGTTTAACAATCTGCGCTTATGGTGTTCTTCCTTAAAAAATACTTCAGGGAATCCTCCGAATTCTATGTATTTCCCGAGGCTGAAAAGTATCTTCGACCTTGTTTTATCTGTAATAACATTCAGGTTGGGTGCTTCAATTCCCCGGAATTTAAGAAACTCCTTGAAACTTAATGGAAATACTTCTGTCTGCAAATTCCTTCCTGTCAGAAGAGACGAGTATTCCTTTTTCAGAAGGGCTGATGATGACCCGGAAACAAAAAACGTGACAGCATGCCTTAAATCATATCTTTTCCTTATCCAGCGCTCCCACCCGTTTTTTCTCCGGGCTTCGTCGAGAATTATGTATGTTGTGTAGCGCGGGTTAAGTTCTGAAAGATATGCATCATATATCTCGTCAAGAGAATAATGTGCCAGGCCGGCATCTTCCAGATTTATCAGGAGTATGTTTTTCCCGTCTATTCCTGCCTTAATGAGGTGATCAACCACATGAAAGAGCAATGTTGATTTCCCGCACCGGCGCACACCGACGACAATCTTGATCTCCTTCAATTGCGAGAGTTCTATAAGTTCTTTTGACTTCTCCCGTGTAATCCCGAGGAGATCCCGGGGAACCTCATTTCTTTCCCACCAGGGATTCCAGTCCGCAAGTATTTTTATAATGTCCTGCTTCATACACTCATCAGGGCTGCATGGATATAAATAGTTATCTATGTACAGTTCACTTTTTACATTATTTGAACTACAAACAGTTCAATTTTAACATAATATATTAAATTTTACAACGGTTGTAGATGTGAAGAACCCGGGCAATGAAGACGGCCTCTAAGCCGCATAATTACATTCTGACGAAAAATTTACGTAAAACCCCTGTGTTTTGGCATTCTTCACTTTTAATATCAACGCCGACAGTTTCGCCCGGGGGGTTGTATAAATCTTCTATACCTTTCACGGCAGGCTTTTTACGAAAGTTAACTATTATGCTCACCTGGCAAATAAGATGGTTGGAAATTTTAAGTTTCTTTCCAGGGGGCGAGAATATCATCATACTAAACACTTTATTGCCAGCCTCACGCTTTCCCGCGAGTTATACTTCGGCTTCCACCCGAGTGCTTTAAGTTTCCTGATTGATAAGCGCATCCTCGGGACATCGCCTTTCCATCCTCTTGAACCGCCAGTATAACGTATTTTTGCATTGAGTTTCATCTCATGGATAACCATTTTCGCGATTTCAGAAACAGAAATGGTGTCGTCGGAGCCTGTGTTGAATATATTCACGGGTTCTTTGGTATTTTTAACCGCGAAAAGCATGGCTGATACGCAGTCATCAACATAAACATAGGATTTCTCCTGCTTTCCATTGCCGAGGACCTCAAGCTCTGACGGGTTCTTCTGAAGCTTGTTTATGAAATCAAATATAACGCCGTGCGTCCCGTTTGGCCCGATAACGTTTGCGAACCTGAAAATCCATGCCTTCATGCCGAATGTGTGGCAGTACGCACAGATCAATGCCTCGCACGATAATTTCGAAGCCCCGTACATGGATATCGGCATCAAAGGCCCGTAATCCTCTGCTGTGGGCATGGGCGCTTCCCCGTATATAGTTGATGTGGATGTAAAAACAATGTTCTTTATGCCGTTTATCCGCATCGCTTCAAGAATATTGTGTGTTGCAAGAATGTTCTGCTCAATATCAACCCGTGTGTCGGAAGCACCGCGCCGGACATCTGCGTTCGCGGCGAGGTGGAAGACAAAATCAAAATCCTTTACAGAGGATTTTACGAATTTTTTGTCTGTGAGGTTTCCTTTGATAAATTTTGTTTTCGGGCCCAAAAGAGATGTCTGGCGCAAGACACACATAATAAAGTTCGAACCCTATATTTCCGTGGTGCAGCTCAAATGCCAGGCAATCGAAAAAAAGGATTAGTCGGGAAAGCGCGTAGAAAAAAGACATACGTCTTCAAAGAGAGCTCTGGCAGTAGAGAGATATACTCATTAAGCGCGATAAAGGAACATGTCGTGCCGGGAGCCGGAAAAAGGGTTAATTTGCCAAAAAAGAGCTTTAAGCCGGACGGAATGCTGTTGAGAGTGAAAGAAGTGCTAAGTTCCCATTTCTCGTACAAAAAGAACAACGCCTCTATAGACTTTCTGACAGAACGAGGGCACAAATACCACAAGACCCTGCACATCTTATCATTCCTTATTCCCCTCATGATACTTGCATACATAATCTACATGAATGTCCTGCCTTTCGGGTACACGGGAAGCCTTTATCTTGATGTAGGGGTGGAGGGGGACATGGATGCTTCGAAGAAGATATATTTGTCTGATCCTAATGGCGCGTTGTCGCCGATACAGAGATATGGCTCTGATACTTTCAGGGAGGTTGTGAGGGATGAGGCTTTCTATCTTAATTTCTATGCGCCGATAGGGATTGATGAGCGGACTACGGTGACTCTTGATATGGATTATGAGTCTGATTCTCCAGTGTATATCGAGTATTTTGATGAGATTTCGAATAAGACGTACTGGCGTAGGTATTATGGGCCTGATTTTTCTCCTGAGCTTGAAGGCTATGTGGCGGTTGCGCAATTCGGCGCAGAGACAATTTATGCGAAAAGAGGGCTTTTGGAGTTCAAGTGCCGCTCTTTGAACTTATCTGATAACTGCGCCAGGGACGGGTACTGGATGAGAGATTCATACTATAATAATAGCGCAGAAAGTGTGGATGACTGGTTGATGGAGAATGCGCTGT
>JAFCBV010000129.1 GCA_017610545.1 Candidatus Nanohalarchaeota archaeon
CGCTTTCCTGAAAAATATCTTTTTGCGCTTTCATCTCTTTCTGGACTGCAAAAACGGCATGCTTTGCGCTTTCATAAACTTTGGGCTTTGTTTTCATTGCAGTGCGCACTGTCTCCCGTACAACCCAGACACCAAGTGGGGCAAAATAATCAGGTAGAATCTCGCGCACAATTAAAACAGATGCCTGCTTCTTTATTTTCTTAAGGTATTCAAGCACACCAATGCGCGCTGCATAGTAGCCGCCGGCAGTTATGCTGGCGTATTTTTTCCTGCCAAAATAATTTTCAAAATCCTTTGTTACGCATACTTTTGTGCCTTTGTCAGACCACACAGCGCCTTCGTGCCCTAGTTCTATGAGTTCGTAAGACCATACATTCGGCAGAAGAATTATCCAGAAATAGTTGCCATTGTAGTTTGCCTTTAGTATTTGCACAAAATCAATTATGTCGTGTGCTTTTATTTCATCAATAATGTTCTTGCCGAGTGTGTCATCAATTGCTGTTATTGACCAGCGCGTCGGGACAAGCTTCCTGTCTGTTTTTCTTCCAAGAAGCCCGACAGAAAAAAGCTTCATTATTGAGTTCTCTGAAAGAGACTTATCAAAAAGCTCGATAACAGAGGTTTTTGCCTGCGCATGAATGTCGGAAACTATGCTGTCAACCTTTCTTGCGACGCGGACATTTTCTGTCAGAGCCATGTTTGCTATACTGCCGCTTGGGCCGATTGGTGCACTTGTTGTGAAAAAGCCAAGGCCCATAGAGACCGGCTTTTCGTAGTGCGCCTCGAACTCAACGCTTTTTTTGGCCATTGCTATTTCCTGTATTGATTCAAGAAATTTTGGCTTCTTTTTTATGTTTGTGCGCAGCCTCGAATTTACAAGGGTTGTCCTGTATGTGAGTATGTCCTGTATGCCCATCTTTTTGCTTGCCCATAGAGCAGGGTTGTCAAAGAGTGCTGTGTCTCCGTGTTCTGTCGGGGCGAGCGCGCCGGCAAATACATTCGGGTAGCCAATGCGCCCGACAAAAACAGATGGGGGGCTTGAGCCAAAAAAAGATGTGCTTACTTTTTTTGCAAGAGGTGCGACTGCGCTTATGCGGTCAAGGTATATGCACCTTTTGGCGCCGCAAAAGCCCCTGCCTTTGCATGTTGAGCATGAGATTGCCATAAAATATGTGCGAAGTGCTAAGAATAAAAATATACGGTTTTACTTGCAATCGTGGCTTTATTCACGAAGAATCATAGAATCCAGAAACCTCTTGTTTGATGTCTGTTATGGATTCAAGACGGATGTCTTTAGGCATTGCTTCCCTGTACTTTGGCCACATAAATCGGTTGTCAAGAAAGAATATCAGCCCTTTGTCTGTCTCAGACCTTATGCACCTTCCTGCGGCCTGAACTGCGCGATTCACTGCAGGATATGTGTATGCAAAGTCCCAGCCCCTGCCGAATTTTTTGTCATAATATTCTATCATTGATTTTGTAAGCAGGCTCGGCCTTTCAAGGGGGACTCCTGCGATAACTGCTGCAAGCATCATTTCTCCGGGGAAGTCTACTCCTTCAGCAAAGTTTGCGCCAACTACTGCAAGAAGCATAGAGCCTTTTCTTGCACTTGAGGCGAAGTCCTTAAGAAGCTCTTTTTTTGCCTGAGTCGTTGCTCCTGATTCTTCAAGAATCATTTTTTTTGATGTCTTTTGCTCAAGCAGGCGGTGTATTGTATCCCGGAAGGCGTATGACGGAAAATACACGCCAATGTTCCCGGGTACATTGTCTGCAATTTCTGCAATGCAGTCTGCATACGCATTGTAGTTTGCTTCGCTTCTTTCAGAGTACTTGCTTGTCAGGCCCGGTGCTACAAAGTCCCTGCGGTTTTTGCGCGGAAACGGGGATTCAAGAATGATTGAGTCAACATTTTTTATTCCAAGCACATTTTTGTGCATTTCTATAGGAATTAATGTTCCGGACATGAGAATTGTAGAATGCATTTCATTTAGTGTCTCGGATGCAATTAGCGAGGGGTCAAGGCAGTGGTATGCGAACGAGAAATAAGTTCCATAGTTGCTCTCCTTTTTTGAGATAATGCGTGCAAAGCCGTCGTCTGCTCCGGACCATGCTGATAAAAAGCCTGCAAGAGTGCGGGTAAATGATTTTTTCCTTGTTTCAAGAATCTTGTTTGATGCTTCCTCAAGTGACTTTACGAATGTTGAATAATCTCCAATGCTTTCAACAGGTTTTGTTATGTCTGCCTTGTCTGCAAATGAATCGTTTCTTCCCTGGAATGTTTTTTGCGCGTATGTTTTCTGGACTAAATCAAGTAGTACAGAGACTTTTTCAGACAGGTCTGAAAAGCCGGTTTTCATTAATTCATTTCTTGCATACTCAAGGCGCTGTGATGTGAGCTCAAAAGAGCACATTGACCGAATCCTTGAAGAGGCATTATGCGCTTCATCTACTACAAGAATGCATTCGGCGGGGTCAATGTTTGCTTTTGCAAAAAAGAGAGGTGCGATTTGTGGGTGAAAAACGTGGTTGTAGTCTGCGATAATTACTTTTGATTTTTTTGCGTGGCGCATCATTATTTCGTGCGGGCAGCGTGAAGTATTTTTTGGCCAAGCTTTTCAAGGGTTTGTTCTGCCTCTTTTGAAAGAGAGATATCTTTTGAGAAGGTCTGGTTTCTAAATACGCACGATTTCTCTTTTATGTGGTGTGAGCACCACGTTGCAAAATCCGAGCTTGATATTGCATCAGCATAATCGTATGCGCAAAGCCCCTTGCGTCCTATAATGTCTGCTACATTGAATGATATGTTGTGTTTTTCAGATATCATTTTTAGTGTTTCAATAGCAATCCTGTGCTGGGAGTGCCTCGGGGTTACAAAAAGTATGCGCTTATTGTTTTTGAGTGCGAACGAGAGTGCCGGTGCAAGAACTGCTGCTGTTTTTCCGATGCCTGTCGGTGCGTGTGCGATAAGATTTTTCCCTGTAGAAATGACTTCTTCGACTTTTTCAACAAGCTCTTTTTGCCCTGGCCGAATTTTATCAAAAGGAAAAAGATTTTTCATGCAGAGGGTTCTGTTCACTCATTTAAATAAACTTGCCACGCACACTGCCGAAATACTAATATATAGTTTTGGGACAAACAAACACTATGTGGCTAGACCTATTTACAAGTCTTGGTTTTTTCGGGTTTTATACACTCTGGGCTTTGTTTGTAGGCTCTGTTGCGTTTTTTGGGATACTGCGAAACTTTGGAAAGAAAGGGCTTGCTGCAAATGTTCTTTTTAGCTGGATTGCAGGAGCTGTGCTTGTCAGTACAAACCCTATAGGGGCTCTTGTGTTCGCTGTTTTTCTGCGCTTTCTGCTTGAGGGCATAAAGATAATAGGCCTTAAGAAAAGTATCAAAAAAGTAAGGCGTATGGAAGATGTTGAGCCGGCTTTGCGTTTCGAGTTCTCGCGCCCGGGCCTTTTTGCCGGAACAATAATGATTGTTATTATTCTCAGCCTACTGACTGCGGTATTTTCTCCGCCGCATGAGGTTGAATGGTACAATATGCACGATGCAAGTGTGGTGGTTGTTGAGGATGTTGAGCCCGCTATGCTTTCTGAAATTAGCTGGAACGACATAAGCGACATGAGGCTTGTATCACAGGAATACGCGCTTCAGGTGCCAAAGACCATGGTCACAGAGACCGGATGGAAGCTTTCAAGTGACTGGGACGGTATATATTCCATAAATAACACACTTTACTGGGTGATGGCTTATGAGCCTACGCGCCTTGCAAACAACGGTGCTCCTTCTCCTGCGTACATAATCGTGAATGCCCAGAACCCTGCAGACAGGAGAAAAATAACAGAGGATATTGAGTTTTCCGAAGAGAGGGGTGCGTTCATACCGCTTGCATACCAGATTATAACAGGAAAGATACGTGATGTCCAGACAAAATACTGGCTGAGTTATCCATTCTTTGAATACGGCGACACTGTATTCACTCATGATTCCAATGGAGAGCCGGTCTGGTTCGCTCCTGTGAAGTTAAGGTATCCGACCAAGTTCATAGTGAAGTTCTACACAGAGCAGGTTGGTGTTGTAACTCTTGACAATGATGGCGAGGTTGTCTTTTATTCTGACGGCGATATCAGGCAGGGAAATGCCCCTGCATGGCTGCTTGACGGGCAAGTCATAGTGGATGAGGATTATTCTTATGAGCGTGTCTGGAAATGGGCAAAATATGCTACATGGAAAGGGTTTCTGAATTACCAGTTCCAGCATGAAAATGTGTTTGAACTTGCGCGCGAGATGTATTTCCAGTATGACAAAGACACAGGTAGGACATACGGACTTTTCCAGCTTGAGCCTGAAGGAAAAACAAGGAAGGCAATAACACAGTACATAGAGATTGAGGCATCAGGAACTGAGTACGGCACGCCTGTGATTTACGATACACGCGCGCTCGGGCTCATAGGTCCTGAAAGAGCGCTTGATGATGTCCGCGGTGAGATAAGCCTTTACAGTGACTGGTACGCTCTTCAGCCTTTGTTCAAGAAAATAAAGGATGGATATTTCTATGTGGTGCCTGTCTATTCAGGAGTGCGCGAGGCAATGGTGCTTAAGGCTGTTGCTGTGGTTGATGCAAAAAGCGAGCAGGTAAAGCTGTTTGGATGGGGTGAGCAGGAAGTCAAGGAACCATCTACAATTGAGCCTGTAAAAAACGAAACCGTGTTTGATGAAAATTGCCGTGTGATTTCAAGCGAGACTGTTGAAGGCAAGATGAGAATCACTATTGAGTGCGAGCAGTAGGCTCAATTATATTAACACCAAAAATCTTAATCTCCCCTAAGGGAGAAAAATGATTTCTGATAGTGTAATTTGTGCGGTTCTTTATCTCAGGAACAAAGCAGGTATGGTGTTCTGAAGATGCTTTTATTTAATCCAGTTAAGACTGTTTCGCTTAAGCACGGTTGGTTCTATCATTATCGTGTGCATGACACGCGAGTCAATGACTTGCTTGACAACGGATTTTCAAAATTAAAGGATTATATTGACCTGACTTTCAAGTTTTGCCCGCAAAAGCCGTTTGATGAGGGTGGTCGGGCAAGCAGTATGAAAGTTCCTGTAACAATTGATATGGTTGAAAAGCAGGGGGATCTTTGCCGGCTCACGGCAGAGGGGCATATTGCATATAAAGACGCCTATAAGCAGAATCACTCGCGCGTTCAGGTTCACTTTCTTGACAAAGACCCGGCTACACTTGTTTGTGAGTTGCCTCTCTGGATGCTTCGGGATGAAATGAATGGTCGGGCGGAAGGAATTGATGAGGGTCTTTTTCCTATGTCAGGGCATGTTGATGTTCTAAGGCTACATGAGGGGAAGATAAACATACTTGACTACAAGCCAAGGGCGCACAAAGAAAAGTACGCTGCAACCCAGCTATACATTTATGCATTGATGCTCTCAAAGCGCACGGGCATACCGATTGAGAAGATGTCGTGCGCGTACTTTGATGAGACTGTTGAGTATTGGTTTGATCCGGATAAGGCTTGTTTTGAGGGATTATGATCCTCGGCAAGACTTAGCGGTGCTGGTTGTATCGTAAAGATATAACCAAGAATAATCTGCATACATGCTACTTTCAAATTTCCATACGAAGTCACAAGCTTCTA
>JAFCBV010000130.1 GCA_017610545.1 Candidatus Nanohalarchaeota archaeon
GCAGAAACACAAGTCCATATTCATCAATTAATTCATTGACCTTTCCTTGTATGTATGTAAGTGACTTTCCCTGATTTCTAAAATGGTCTATGTTTGATTCTACAATCCGTGCAAGTCCGTCTTCAATCTCATCAGCTATTTTTTGCTCCTCAGGGGTTATGTGCGGTTCCTCAATAGAATATACAAGTGCTTTGGATTCTACATCCCATTTTATGCGGACATATGAAAATGGTGCAATCAATGGATATATTATGTCTGTGTCCTGTAGGGTCTTCATAGCGGGCAACACAAGAATCTTGTTTGCATCCTCTATGCGAAAGCGCTTTACCTCTTCAGCAAATATGCGCTCGCGCGCATGAGTCTCGCCAACCTTCCGTTTTAAAATTCCCCTAAGCTGCATAATCTCCCTCTATAGATAACGCTACAGGAAATATATTGGATGGCGCAGGTTATATAATTTATTCTAGAGTGGCATCAAGGCTTATTTCAAAGCCAGTGACAGGCATTTCAATGCCGAAGTTCGAAATAACTTCCGGGTGCATCTCCCCCACAACGCCAACTGATTTTCCATTACATAAAATCTCTGCCGAGCGCCCTTCAAGAAACGAATGGTTTTTTGTGCTTTTTATTTGGCATTCTTTTCCTATTGCACGAAGCAACCCTTCGACAATAGCCTTTGCTTCTGTAAAGCCTGCGGACTTTGATGCAACCACTCCTGCAAGCACAAGGCTTTCGCTTGTGCCTGTTTCTGACGATGCCTCATGATTGAATATCTCTCCAAGTTCAAACAGTTTTTGCGGGTATTCATGCAGTGTGTTTTCAGAAAGTATTTTCATGAGCCCCGGAAGAATGCTCTGGCGCAATACACCATATTCTGCATTGACTGCATTGCTAACCTGCACAAGATCCTTGTTCAAAGAATTCATTTTTGAGACAAGAACGTCTCTGTTTGAAATGTGATAAGACATGCACTCAAGAAAGCCGAACCCAACCATAACTTCAGCGGATTTTCTTTGGAATATTGCACTCTCTGATTCAGTGCCTATTGTCGAAACATTTGGTATCTCCTCTGCAAAGTTTTCATAACCATATGCAATTGCGATATCCTCAACAATGTCAATTGGATGAAGTATGTCTGTCCTGTATGCCGGAACAAGCACACCGCCTTTTTCATCTACAACCGTTGTAACTCCGTCCTTTAGGGCGGAGTTGCCGGTTGGAGAGCTTGAAACCGAACCAATCAAACCCCGTCCTTTAGGGCGGGGTCTCACAGAGGTTTCATGATAGCCAAAACCCATTTTTGCAAGAAGCGCTTTCAACTCTTTTTCTGTAAAATCCATGCCAAGAAGCCTGTTAATGTATTTGAGGCCAATCTTCATTTTTGATGGCTTGAGGTCGGGCGTTATAATTTTTTTGCCCTTGTAAATCACATCCATCGAATAGACCTTTCCGCCGGCATCTGCGAGAGCGGATGAAATTATGTTTATTGCCTGCATGAGTGTCAGTAAGTCGGGTCCTGTTGCCTCAAGGAATATGTCCTTTGTCGCCTCTGTAATCTTTCCAATATCATGCGAGTTTATTATGGGTGGCATTGACATTATTTTCCCGCTTGCGTCAATAAAGACCGGGAACTCTTTATGTTTTTCAATTATATGCCCGTACTCGCGCCCTGTAGGATGTTTTTCAAGAATTTCCCGCCCTGTTATCTCCTCAGGATATTCAAGGGGGCGAAACTTTATTTTGTCCGCATTCATTGTCGTGAAAGTGATTGGCAATTTAATCTTGTCAAGAGGGTATATCCCAATTCCGCCTTTCCTGCGTTTTCGGCACATCGTAACACCGAGCTTTTCCTGGAGCTGGATAAGCGCGCGAATTTTCTCATCATCAAACTTAAGCCCCCGGACTATGCCTGTCACGACATAAGGCCAGATTTTGAGGGTTTTTTCGACTTTAGTAAACGAGCCGGACTTTTTGACATCATATTTTACAAGCCCCGTCTTTATGCCCATAAATGATGAAAGCGCACGTGCGAACCCCTCTTCTGAAAGCATGTCAGGGCGGTTCGGGAATATCTCGACAACGATCTCCTTGCCGTCAACGCGCTCAAGGTCTGTGCCGAGCATTGATATCCTGTCCTTTAGCACAGTGTCAGGAACTTTTTTCCCGAGGTATTTCAGGACTGTTTTTTTGTCAAATGTTACGGTTGGCATAAAAAATCAACTTTTCCTTTCTTGCTCATGCTCCACAATAGCATTTATATTTTTAAAAAATGTTTTCGCATTTTCTACAGACTCTTTTGCAGGTATTTCATTTGCCTGCGCTATTTTATGATACGTGAATTTCCCTCTTTTTGATTTTTCCAAAGAAAATATCTCAAGCAATGTGTCTGCCTCTATGACTAGTCTTTTGTAAATTTCAAGCAGCTTGACATCCACGTATCCAGTATCTACAAGTTCTTTCTCGAACGCATCAAGAGTTTTTCTGTGTTCTTCGGGAGCGCATGTCTTAATGCCTTTGATCAAAAGCGCTGCCTTTGCTGAATAAAATATTGCATAATATGAATGGCTGATGACGGCACTATAAAACGTGGCGCCTTCGCTAATGCCTAATTGCGGCTTGATGGATGCATCTTTGGATATCTTAAAAACTGACTTCGCGAGCTCAATTTCGTTTTGCGCCCTGTCAATGTACAACTCAACCAGTGTATCCATGTTTGTGTGCCTCCTCAATTAGCTGATAATATATCTCGTTTCCATAAATGATTATGTGATTGTATGCTATTTCCTTCCCGACATTTGCTTCTTCTACAAGAAGCATTTCAATGAATTCGCTTGTTGTCAGGATATCATAATGTATATCGACCAGTTCGCGCAGTGAAATAGATTCCATTACAGGAAAGACTTTTTTCCTTTCTGCGTCACATCCCACAAGCAACACAACGTCAAGGTCTGACTTCGCAGTTGCATTGCCCCGTGCATAACTGCCGAAAACAATGAGGCAAAACGGTATTTTTTTGGGTTTTACATTCCTGATTATTCTTTCAACAGCCTTTTTTGGGATTTTGCCATTTTCATATTCTTCAAAATCCAATATTGAAAAATAATTCACTGCATGAACGCTAAGCCGTGCCTTGTAGGAACCACTTGTCCCCATGATTGTTTTTTCAACAAAACCCCCGTTTTCAAGCTTCCTGAGTGTATTGAATACA
>JAFCBV010000131.1 GCA_017610545.1 Candidatus Nanohalarchaeota archaeon
TATTAACTGATCCGAGTGCGCCGTTTCGGTCAATTAAATATATTTTTGCATGTATGAAATCATTGGAAGTATTATCTGAGTAAATGGTCTTACAAACTTTTAGCTCAAAAGGAGAATAATATTCATAATACCCAAAATTTTTATTGTATGATGCCGAAAAAATTATTGAGATGATTCCAATAAAGAATAATAAGACACTTGAAGTTAGAATGCCCACTAGTGCAAATAACATCGAGCCGTAAATAAGAGCTGTTTTTGTGCGTCTAAATTCAGCCAATGCAGGGGCATCTATTACATTTTTTTGTTTTATCAAATAGTTTACACCACGAATATGGCTTCGATTGTTGTAGCTTGTCGTCGTTATTAGTTTAACATCAAGCCCCTCTTCGTGTTTTTTTAGCAGAAGTTTTGCATATTTTTCAGAAATCCATGGAGAAACAATCCATATTCTTTTTTTTTGCATTTATTAACATATCTTCAAGTTCGTTTCCAACACCACGACCGATATTTATTGAATACTCTTTTTTATTCAATTTCATAAAGCAAATTAAGTTTGATAACTAATATGCCTTTGTAAAGAGAAAAACAATCTTTTTTTGCCTTAACCGCATACAGAAATTAAGATTCGTTCGTACTGCACCTTTTCACGCCCAATAATTCATCTATGGCATATATTTAACACTGTGTGCCCAAACACACCCGTTTTTTAAGAGTTTGTGCACTTTTTACAGTGAACTGCACAAATATTTGAAGTTTTGTGCAGTTCAGATATAAGAATGCACGAAATGCAGAAACTGGAGAAAAAACTACATGACTGGTTTGTATTGTGTCGCTCAACCCCTCGCACCAATATTTAACCCAGAATAACCAATTACACACATGCCAAAAAAACGCAACAAGTCACAGCTTGATCAAAACGTGGAGCACGTTGAAGAGGAAGTCGAAGCGCTCGGCAAAAAGATGGAGAAAAAGGGTAATAAGTGCTGCGCGTGGTACCGCAATACTTTCGGGATTGCAGGGCCGCTTATTTCCACGATATTCTGGCTTGCCTGCATTACTTTTGGCATATGGGCACTTAAATTCCTTGTGCTCAGCACGGGAGTTGTCCCGCTTGCCGGAACATACGATTTTTTTCTTGGAAACATTGAGATATTTTTCCTGATAATTCTTTTGTCTTCGTACCTGTCATATTTTCGAAGTGTATCCCCTAAGGCGTATGCTGTGGTTTCGCCCCTGTCAGCGGCGTTTGACATAACTGTGTTTTTATGGGTCGCAGCAAATATTGTTCAGATAATAAATGTTGGCCTCAAAAATGAGGTCCTCTTAAATTGCGCGGATTATGCATTAAGCAATCTTGCCGCAATATTCATTCTTTTTACGTTTCTTGAATATTTTGTCCTTTTCATCAGGCTTGTTGCCGGGTTTGGGCGCACGTTCGACAAAGCCTCTGCACCTTGTCCACCTGCGCGAAAGAATGCAGGGTCAGGGTCTCGTAGGATATACCGATCCGGAAAAGACAAAATTGTCGGAGGCGTGTGCGGTGGCATCGCCGAATATCTCAATGTTGACCCTGTGATAATTCGTCTGATATGGGCGGTTTCAATCTTGTTTTACGGCACAGGGCTCGCGCTATACATAATTGCATGGATAATAATACCGAGGAATCCGGATCACAAGTGGGATTGATATTCTTAAACGGCTGATGCCGACGTGGTTGTTTTCGGCGTTACATACCAATTTAAGTTTTCTGGATAAGCAGATTTTATGTTTAGTACAACTACAATTTTAGAAAAACACGTCAAAAACTGGGCTATGAGATCAAGAGACCTTGATGCTGCAGGAATATACGACGATGTTATTAAACAAACAAATATTTTCGGCATGAACGTGCTTGAATTAGGGTCCGGTTCCGGCATAATGACTAAGAAATTATTTGATATGCAACCAAAGTACTTGATTTCCATAGACAAGGACATACAAATGTTAGAATCTGCCAAATCATATTTGGAAAATCAAGGCACGTCAGTGAATTCGATTTGCACGGGTTCGCCACCTTTTGTTTCTACGGGTGACTTGGATTCGAAATCAATAAATCTTGTTCTCGGAGATTATACAGAATATACTGCATTTGATGGCATTGATAATAAACTTGATGTCGTTTTTTTAGCGTTTAATAACGGAATTGAGTCACAAAGAATTGCGCAATTAGGCACAGCATTAAATACAACAGATCATGTTCTCAAAAAAGGAGGGCGCTTTATTTGGGTGGACGGCTATAATTCAGATATACCTGAAAGCGAAATAGGGCGCCTTATGTTTTCAGGTTATGAGTTGCGTTCGGAAAATACACAGATACATCAGGTTCTGGTGCATAAAGATGGCACTCTAGAGGTTATTGATCCGAAAGCGCTACCGTCAGATTATTTGCAAGACAAAAGATATTTGAGCATCATCATTGCGGGATTTGTCAAGACTTTTTAGTTGTATCAAGCATTCTATCGGCAGCCCCCTACAATCAGACATATTCATCCTGCTCGGAATAGAGGAATGATTAACAGCCTAAAGAGTAGTATAAGGACGTCTGTTCGTTCGTTGCATTTTTTGTCATTTCTCAAGCTGCTGTGAAGATAAAGAACACTAAAAGTTATGAACCTGTGTAACGGAGTTCTAATCATAGATGATACTTCATCATGTGCGTGTTCTTTCCTGACACATAATCCCCAGGACCTATGGGAGCAGTGGGTTTTCCAGACATTACATCACTCGTGGTTTGATATGGTTTAGGCGCATCTCCAAAAAAAGCTAAAATGTCTCCTGCCCCTATAGGTGACGTAGGATCCTTTGTTAGCATACTCTCTATATCCACTAAGGATATTAATGAACGACCGCAACGCCCTACTTTTTTATCACCAGAGCATTCATCCACCATGGTGCGGACATTACCTACAATGGACTGATATACCTGATCTGATTTAACAGACTTTGTTTCTTTAAGAAATTTGACTAGTACGGCCAGTGCCTGCTCGCAATTTTTTTCGATGCCTTCAACGGGGTCTGTGTACGGACAAAGAGCTTCGTGCAATTCAATGAGATATGCCATCCTGTTATTAAGTTGTATCTCATCTTTCATTTCCATTCGATCACCTTCAATCTCCCTTGATGAGTGATTATGGAATCTGGTTTGCTTATGTACTTCT
>JAFCBV010000132.1 GCA_017610545.1 Candidatus Nanohalarchaeota archaeon
TTTCGAGTTCTTAGAAAGCTTTCCCCAGGAAATACCCTCACGTAGTTCCGCCCCTGAAAGCCCGCCGTGCTCCGGGCGGTCCATTGTTATCTGCACCGCACTTGAGTGCTGCTTGGGTGAAAACTGCATTGCCTGCATGATAAAGTCCTTTGGCACCCCGCCTCCGAGAATGAATATTGATGAATTCTTCGCACCCCATGTCAAATCCATCATTTCGTTCATATCAAGAAAAGTATCTACATTAAGCTCGTTCTCAAGCATATAGCTCCACGCATGAAACCCTATTGCCGAATCCGCAATTCCGGGGCAAAAAAACGGAACATTCTTGTCCGCAGCAGTCCGAAGAATAGAATTTTTGTCAGGAATTTTTTTGCCAAGTTCATACAAAAACTCGCGCACGCCCATTCGTTTTTTAGGCATCTCTGAAAATATTTTGTGAAGTTTTTTCTCAAGGTCTTCATACGCTTCATTCGGCAAAAAGACATCATAAATCCGGTCAATTTTCTGTTCGCGCAATTTCACGTCATCAGCCCTCTCTGTCCCGCGAGAGTGGCTGTGCCCATAAGCCTCCATTATGTCATGCACAATATTCGCCCCTGTTGTCACAACAACATTCGCCCAGCCATCATTTATCATGTCCCGAAGAATCTTCCTCATACCTGCCGGAACCAGTGCGCCCGATATACCCAGAAACATGACATTCTCCTTGTCACGAAGTGACTCCTCAAGAATATCTGTTGCCTCACCGAGACGGCGCCCTCCAAATGCTGCGCCCTGCATCTCTTTAATCAGTTTTGATACAGGAATGTTCTTTTTAACATCAATGTGATTGATTTTTTTGTGGTGCATACAATCTTATTCGAGAGAGTGTTTAAAAATGTGGCGGAACGTGGTATGGTAACATTCGAAACCATATGGACTATTTGAGAACCATAGAAAGGAAGTCTATCGGCAACCCTCACAAATAGCCTTTAAAAATCTATTCTCCACTGAATATATGTACTGTTTTCTTTGAGGACCAGATCATATGCAAAACGACAATATCATCATACGCGGCGCACGCGAGCACAACCTGAAAAACATAGACGTAGCCATACCCAGAAACAAACTCGTTGTGATTACAGGGCTTTCAGGCTCAGGGAAATCCACCCTTGCATTCGACACCCTTTACGCAGAAGGGCAAAGAAGGTATGTCGAGTCCCTATCACCCTACGCGCGCCAATTCCTTGGATTAATGAACAAGCCCGATGTTGACTCAATTGATGGCTTATCCCCCGCAATCTCAATCGAGCAAAAAACCACAAGCAAAAACCCGCGCTCGACTGTCGGGACAGTCACCGAAATATACGATTACCTTCGCCTTCTTTTTGCGCGAATCGGACACCCCCACTGCCCTTGTTTGCGGAAAAGAAATAAAGCCGCAAAGCGTTGACGAGATTGTTGAAAAAATACTATCCATGCCAAAAGACACAAAAATCGAAATTCTGTCCCCTATTGTTCGCCAAAGAAAGGGAGATTATCATGCCCTTGTAAAAGAACTCGCAAAAAAAGGGTTCACAAAAGTAAGAATTAACAGCAAAATACATGAAACAACTGAGGACATACGCCTTGACAAGCAGAAAAAGCACAACATAGAAATCATAGTTGACCGCATCATAATATCGCCGGACATAAAATCAAGGCTTTCCGGCTCTGTTGAGTCAGCGCTTCACGAGGCAGACGGGCTTGTAATTATCAAATCAGGCAAAAAAGAAACACTCTACAGCCAGAAATTTTCATGCGCAAAAGACAACATCAACCTTCCTGAATTTACGCCCAGAATGTTCTCTTTCAACAGCCCGTTCGGCGCATGCCCTGAGTGCCAGGGCCTTGGGATAAAGATGGAGTTTGATGTTGATCTCATAATCCCGGACATGAACCTCTCACTAAGCGAAGGCGCAATCAAGCCGTGGGCAAGAACCTTCAAAAGCTTCTATATGCAAAGGCTGGAATCTGTTGCAGCCAAATACGAAATAGACATGCATGTGCCCATAAAAAAACTCAAAAAAGATAAATTAAACATCATTCTTTACGGCTCTGGCGGGGAAAAAATACGGACTGTTTATGAAAACTCAGACGGAAGTGTTTGGAATACAAACACATCCTTTGAAGGAATTATAAACAATCTCTCCCGCCTGCTTTCAGAAACAAAGTCAGAACACAGGAAAGAAGAGCTTCGCCAGTACATGCGCGAGCAACGATGCCCTTCATGCAACGGAAAGCGCCTCAAAAAAGAAGTCCTTGCAGTCACAGTAGGATCTAAATCCATAACAGATGTAACTGATTTTTCAATAAAGGACTGCATCAGTTTTTTCAAATCACTCAAACTCACAGCACGCGAGAAACTCATCGCAAACCTGATACTCAAAGAAGTTGTTGAGCGCCTTGAGTTCATGAACAATGTCGGGCTTGACTATCTCACCCTCTCAAGAAAAGCAGGAACTCTTTCAGGAGGCGAAGCGCAAAGAATACGCCTTGCAACACAGATTGGCTCAAACCTTGTCGGGGTCATGTACGTCCTTGACGAACCAAGCATCGGGCTTCACCAGCGCGACAACAAAAAGCTAATCTCAACATTAAAGCGCCTGCGCGACCTCAATAACACCGTAATTGTTGTCGAGCACGATGAGGAAACAATGCTTTCTGCAGATCACCTTATAGACATGGGACCCGGTGCGGGAGCGCACGGCGGAAAAATAGTTGCAGAAGGGACACCGGAAGACATACTCAAAAGCGAAAAATCACTCACAGGACAATACTTAACAGGGAAAAAATCAATTCCTGTTCCTGAAAAAAGAAGAGTTAGCAAGAATCATCTCACAATACTTGGCGCGCGCGAAAACAACCTGAAAAATATTGACGTAAAAATCCCGCTTGGAACACTCACATGCGTGACCGGTGTTTCAGGATCAGGAAAATCAACTTTGATAACAGAAACACTTTACAAGGCTCTCGCAGAAAAAGTATACGGCTCACATACATATCCCGGGAAGCACAAAGGGCTTGGCGGCGCAGACAACATAGACAAAGTGATTGCAATCGACCAGTCACCGATTGGACGGACACCGCGCTCAAACCCTGCAACATACACAAAGGTATTTGGCGACGTACGAGACCTTTTCGCAATGACGCCTGACGCAAAAGCGCGCGGCTACAAGCCCGGGAGGTTCAGCTTCAATGTACCTGTCGGCAGGTGCGGCGCGTGCGAAGGTGAAGGAGTCATAAAAATAGAAATGCACTTTCTGCCGAACATCTATGTTCCCTGCGAGGTCTGCAAGGGCAAAAGGTACGCAAGCGAGACTCTGGAAGTAAAGTACAAAGGAAAATCAATATCTGATGTTCTTGACATGACCGTTGAGGAAGCACTCACGTTCTTTGAGCCAGTGCCAAAAATCAGGCGCAAGCTTCAGACCCTTTATGACGTCGGTCTTGGCTACATAAAGCTCGGCCAACCTGCAACCACGCTTTCAGGAGGCGAAGCGCAAAGGATAAAGCTAACCAGCGAGCTTGCAAAGCGCGCTACCGGAAAAACGTTCTATATTCTTGATGAACCGACAACAGGCCTGCACTTTGATGACGTCAAAAAACTTCTTTCGGTTCTCAACCGGCTTGCAGGCATGGGAAATACTGTGCTTGTGATTGAACATAATCTTGATGTCATAAAGACCGCTGACTGGATAATTGACCTTGGCCCTGATGGCGGTGACGGGGGCGGAGAAATTATTGCAGAGGGAACTCCCGAAGAAATCGTGAAGAATGAAAATTCTTATACAGGAGAGTTTTTGAAGAATGTGCTGAAATAGAATGTGCGAAAAGCGATGCTGTGTTGGATTGAACCGACTGCAATGGCAGATCTTATCTCGAAAGGTTTTGCAGCACACGTTAGAGCATACCACAATTTAAGAACATTCTTCACAAGTCTAAAGTATGGATCTTTTTTCCAAACTACCAGAAAAACACATAATTCGTATATGCTATCTCTTCATCAGTTTGATATATCTTGTGATACTTTTCTTTGCAAAAGTGTTATTTTTTGCAAAGGAGCGTAACGCATGGACTTACTTTGTGTTAACTGGTGGTATGTTATGCACATTAATAATTTTCGCTTGGATATTGAAAGGTGGAATGATACAAGGAGAGATAACTCCAAAAAGCATAAAGGCTACAATGAAGGACGGTAAATACGGAGGAGATCTCCCTGAAGACGCGAACGTACCGGTGACTCAGGTTATGCCGCTTCCGAATATGCCAATTAAGAATAAAAAAGCAAGGTGATTTTTATGACCGAAACCATGCACAAAATAAAAGAACTTGCAAAATTAGTTGAAAAAAGCTACAAAAAGAATTCAATAATCAATTCAGAAAAACATATTATTAACCCCGTTGATATGGACATCAATGTTGCTTATGTTCAACTTGCATACCACTACATTAT
>JAFCBV010000133.1 GCA_017610545.1 Candidatus Nanohalarchaeota archaeon
TATAGGACTACAAACGGTGATACCTTGGACTTTATATGCTGATTCGGAATTTGAACAACATTTCTTTAGTTTCAGGGCTTTTTTCAAAAAATTCATTTGCAGTTAGTTTAAGAACCTCTTTTCTTAGGTGCCGTAAGGCACCTCAGTCTTTACAGAGCCCTGCAAATCTGTGTCCAACAATAGGGGTTCTGGGCTTTGGATTTTTCTTTTTTGGATTTAGATAGCCTCCGCCACGCAAGTTTCGAGGTGAGGGGCGTTGATTGTTATTAGTGTTATTTGTGGTGATGTTTGATGAAAGATGCGAGATATGGTGTAATGGGATATCTATTGGGGAACATGAACGACAGCATGACTGTGGATTTATGTGATGAGTCGCGGCTTCTTGCCGTACATAGGGGTGACGATACATGTTATGTCGGGGCTGATGAGTGGACAGATATAAACGGCAAAGTCGCACTCCTCAGTTCAGGGAAACTCAGAAATGATATCGAACGCTGTTTGTATGGTTCAGAGAAATATTGGGTTTCGTTATAATTATCTACAACCGTTGAAACTCCGTCCTTTAGGTTGGAGAGCTTGAAACCGAACCAACATCATTGAAAATGCTTTGCATTTTCATGACCTCGCAAACATAGTTTGCAAGGAACCCCGTCCTTTAGGGCGAGTCGCATAGAGGTTTCATGATGTTGACTTTTTGTCAGGAAAAAGAAATAGGAGGGATGTAAATGGTAAAAAAAGCATATGGTATTGGCATTGATGTAGAGGTTGGTGAACAGGGTAAGCAAGAAATTATGACTCAACTGGAAACTTGTTGGAATGCATTAGGATATCCCGGAACGCTGGAAAATACAGAAAGCATCAGAGAACTCGCAGCTGGCAAAACTCGCGAAATGTTTCATGTACGCGGTACAAGATTCGATATACCTGAATTTGAAGTTGGTTGGTATTCTGATTTAGCGAAATGTTTTTCGGGAAAAAACCCGGAATTGACTGAAAATGTACGTGTTTTGGATGTGTATGACCTTCCAAGACATAAGGTGACTTTATCCGTACAAGGGAACGTGCCTTAGAAACAGGTATGCGTTCACAAATATAGTTGATTAACACTATGTAAAAAGTGTTCGGAGGATATCTGATGATCGAATTGATCTATTACCAAGACCAGTACCGAAAAGAGCTTGAGGCAAAAATATTGAAGGTTGAGCGCAATCAGGTTTTGCTTGACAAAACAATATTCATTGCGCAAACCAACACAGAGCCTGCAGATTACGGAAAAATAAACAACATGAAAATTGCGGGCTCAAAAAAAGACGGAAAGGATGTATGGCACATTTTTCAGAAGCCTATGCCTTTCAAAGAAGGAGATTCTGCGAAACTTGAGCTTGACTGGAACAAAAGGCTTCTTGCAATGCGCCTTCACTCTGCGCTCCATCTGCTTGCAGGGCCATTTGACAAGAATTTTGGAAAAAGGGCTGTTGCTGGCGCTGTAAAAGGAAACCATGCGAATCTTGTTTTCAAGGAAGAACTGCTTGACGAGGTTGTCTCACAGGCAATTGAGCAGGCAAACAAGGATATTGAAAACAGCCTTGAAATAAAAAATTATTGGGACGAAACGTGCGAGGGCTTTCGATGGACACAGGTTGGCGAATATCCTGCAATACCTGATGGCGGGCTTCACGTTAAGAATACGAGAGAAATCGGCAAAATAAGCCTACACAGCAAAGAGCTTGAGGACGGAAAGCAAAAGATAACGGTTGCGGTTGCAAATGACTGAAAAAAGTTTCAGTAAAGCCCGGCCTACATCAGGAACGTTGTTCTACATATCAAAGCGCACGCCAAGGATACCTGTGTTACAAAGAGCGACAATATCTACCAAACACCAATCAAAAACGCCACAAGCGCAACCAGCATCGCAGCCTTTGTGGTCTTCTGGTTTGTGTGGGCGTCTTGGAACATTGATGCAATGAATAGCGCGTCTGCGAGCGCGATAACTACAAGATAGCTTGCTCCAAAGTATCCATAAGCATAAGGAAGAACACTCAAAACAATCGCAGTGATAATCGCGGTCTGCCCTGCAAGCGCTGCATTTCTTTCACCAATCAGAATGGGGAGTGTCTTTGCCCCTGCTTTCCTGTCACCGGCAACATCTTCTATGTCTCCGTAAATCTCCCTGCCGAGGTTGGCGAAAAACGACATTGCAATAAGGAGCCAGACGATTTCAAAGTCAAGGGTTATCAGCGCACCATAAAGAAAGCTTGATGCCGCAAACCAGCTGTCAACAGTGTTGCCTAAAATGGCAATGGGCTTGAGCTTCCAGGCATAAAGAAACTCAAGAACTGTGTTCAGCACAGCGAGCGCAAGCACATAAATGTTCACAAGGCCTGCGAGCGCAATGCCTGCTGCAAACAGAATTGCAGCGTAAATCAGTGCACTTTTTTTTGAAATTTCCCCTGATGGAAGTGGTCTGTCAGGCGCGTTTATTTTATCGTTTTCATAATCATAATAATCATTCAAAATTATTCCGGCACCGGAAATCAAAAAAACAGAAAGTGCAAGATAGGATATAAAAACGAAGCTATCCATTCCTGCGCCAGATACAACAGCCCCTACAACAACTGCAAAAAGCGCGAGAAACCCGTTTGATACGCGAAGTATCCTCCAGTATGCGCCCAGATTCATGTCAATTCATTAACCGGAAAACTATATAATCAGATATGTATGTCTTTAATCTTCTTTAGAGGGCATGCGTTGGTATGCTCTGTAGTGGCATATCTCGGCGTCAGAACGCTCTTCAGGCAGTGGTGTTTGCGAAGGCAATATCATAGTTTCTGCTTCAGGGGCCTCAAAAAGAGGCTGTTGCGCGCACGGTTCACACGGAATATCTCCTCCTCCTTCCTGCGGGAAAAGCTTTCTCATTCCTGATTCAAAACTTTCCCTTGAAATAACACCTTGGCGAAAAAGCATCTCAAGTTCCTCAAAAGCATCATCCGTTTTCTTTCCTTTTCTTGCATTAACCAGCTTTTGTATCAATGATTTGGATACCGAGCGTCTTTTTGTCTTTTTAAGGCAATCAACTTTTTCACTTAGGTTTTCTATTCGGTCTGAATCAACATCCCGCACTTTGTTGATTGATTTCT
>JAFCBV010000134.1 GCA_017610545.1 Candidatus Nanohalarchaeota archaeon
CGCAGACCAAAAAGCAACCATGGGAAACCTTGTTGCTTCAAAAAAAGCAAAAAAGGTCTTTGAAATAACCAATAAGATTGGCCTCACAATTGCAGGCTCTGTCGGAGACGCACAGGCCGTTACAAGGCTTTTGAAAGCAGAGGTACAAATTTATGAAATGCAGGAAGGACCTATAACAACAAAAGCTGCGGCATCACTTCTTGGAATGCTGTTGCGCACATCGTACAAAAGTTTTGTGCCTGAACTCGTCCAGTTGATTGTTGGCGGTGTAGATGATCGAGGTTCTGAAGTTTATTCTGTTACACTTGACGGAGCGGTCATGAAAGAAGATGACTACACATTTACAGGTTCCGGCTCACCCATTGCGCTCGGCGTACTTGAAGATTCGTACAAAAGCGACATTACTGTTGAAGGCGGCATTAAACTCGTTGTACGTGCAGTGAAAGCTGCCCGAGAGCGCGATGTTTATTCAGGCGGGCTTTCTGTTGATATTGCAACAATTACCAAAGACGGCATTAAATGGATTCCGGAAACAGAAATGAAGAAATTGCTATCCTAGACCTTGTTGTTAAGTCCTCGCTTTTGTATGTTTTCCAAGTTCATGCAAAACGCGTAAATGACAGTTTCTATATGATTCCTCAAAACACGGCGTACGAAGATTAATGTAGGCATATCTATGACACTTGAAGAAATAAAGAAAAAACTTCCAAAGTCTCTTGAAATAACAAAGACCTGCTATGAAGGTTCTGAAATTGTCTTCTACACAAAAAATAGGAGTTTTTTTGTAGAAGGTGCTCCCGAAATAAAAGAGCTTGTAACGGAGTTTCGAAAAAGAGTAAACATACGGCCAGACCCATCTATAGTTGTCGAACCTGAAGAAGCAAAGAAACTCATACTTGAGCTCGTTCCTGAAGAAGCGAACATCAAAGACGTTCTCTTTGAGCCAGAGTTTGGCAAAGTCATAATTCTCGCGCAAAAACCAGGGCTTGTTATAGGCAAGGTTGGTGAAACGCTTCGCGAAATAAAAAGAAAGACGTACTGGAGCCCGGAAATACAGCGCGTCCCGTTGTTTGTCTCAAACATAGTAAATCGTGCAAGAGAAATTGTCCATGAAGAGGCAAAATACCGGAAGAGCTTCCTTAACAAAATAGGAGAAAAAATCCAGCTTAAGAAAGGCTCGAAAGAAGGTTGGGTAAGAATCTCCCTGCTTGGTGGCTTTCGGGAAGTCGGGCGCTCGTGCATACTTCTTCAGACAAAAGAATCGAAAGTGCTGCTTGACTGCGGCCTGTATTCAGAGTCGCCAATAGAGACACATCCTTATGTAGACGCTCCGGAGTTTGATATTGACGCTCTGGACGCCATCATCATATCTCATGCACACTTGGACCACTCCGGATTTGCCCCGTATCTTTATGAATACGGGTTTAAAGGACCTATGTATTGCACACCACCCACCAGAGATCTTACCACTATGTTAACACTTGATTTCATAGATGTTGTCCAACGGGAAGGCAAAAAATCTCCATACACCTCTTCCGGCGTGAAGAGCGCAATCAAACATTCTGTCACTCTTGATTTCAACGAAGTGTGTGATATAACCCCTGACATGCGCCTTACATTTCAGAACGCAGGACATATATTGGGTTCTGCATTATCACACATTCACATAGGCGAAGGTCTGCACAATCTCCTTTACACAAGCGACCTCAAGTTCGGTCCGTCAAAGCTTCTTGAGCCGGCATTCACCAACTTCTCCCGAATTGAGACACTGATGATCGAATCCACATATGGTGGCGCGCATGACATCATACCCCCAAAACGGGATGCTGACGCAAATCTTATTGATATGATCAACAAGACAATAAAGACCGGAGGCAAAGTAGTGATTCCTGCATTTTCTGTCGGGCGCGCGCAAGAAGCGATGATGGTCCTTGCCGAGGCACATCAACAAGGTCTTCTGAATGTCCCTGTATACCTTGACGGCATGATCTGGAATGCGACTGCAATACACACAACATATCCTGAGTACCTTTCACGATACCTGCAAAGACAAATATTTCATATGAATAACAATCCATTCAACTCAGAAATATTCCACCGTGTAAGCGGCATGACTGAAAGAAAGAATGTGATTGATGAGAAAGAGCCTTCAGTCATACTTACTACATCAGGCATGATTACCGGAGGTCCAATCATGGAGTACCTACGTCACCTGGCCGGGGACAAGAAAAACACACTCATATTCATTGGATATCAGGCAGAGGGTACACTTGGTTCGCGCATACAAAAAGGATGGCGCGATGTACCGTTTCCGGGTGGAAACGGTTCCCAGAAGCTTCTTAAAATTGAAGCAAATATAGCAACAGTTGAAGGCTTTTCAGGGCACTCGGACAGAAATCAGTTGATAAATTACATTTCCAAAATACGGGCGAGGCCAGAACGAATAATAATAGGTCACGGTGAGCCATCTAAATCCATGAATTTGGCATCAACACTCCACAAACTACAGCGCGTTGAGACAATTGTACCGCGCAACCTTGATGCCATCAGGCTAAGATAACCTGTCTTGACTTTCTGGTTGACATATATAAAATTATGTTGCAAACTATAATCACAATCTTATTCTTAAAGGTGAAACTATGGAAAAAATTGAGGAAATAACATCCATTGTTGAAGAGCTCTATCAGGAAAGGCGAATACCTAAAAATATAAGGGTCGTCATAGAGGAAGTCCTTAATCTATTAAAAGATTCAGAACATAGCAATACTGTAAAGCTTAGCACTGCGGTCAGCATGCTGGAAGAGGCAAGCAGCGACCCGAATATACCATCCCATCTTCGCACAGAGGTCTGGAATGTAATAAGCATTCTTGAGGCAGCGCAGGCGGACGAGTAACACACAGGGAATAAGTTTATATATCCCACTGTGCAATTGGATATTGCCGGTAAAGTGGCGTATTTTTAAGCAAAAGGTGATTTGAATGCCCATAAGAGGTTTTTTGCAAAGAATTAAAGGTAATGACGTGGCCGAAAGTGTAGATTATATTGAACTTGATGCAAAAGAGCATGAAGAAGATGGAAAAATTAAGA
>JAFCBV010000135.1 GCA_017610545.1 Candidatus Nanohalarchaeota archaeon
GACTGGAAAAAATGAGTACTGAAAAAAGTCTTTCACCTCAAATAGAAATTCTGCATAATGTAGAAAACGAAATGCATGCATATTTCACTAAATTGTTCAAAGAATTGAACGATGAAAAAATCAAAAAAACCATAAAACATATACGTGATGAAGAACTAAAGCACATAGGATTGGTGACCGAACTCCGCTCTTTGTTGCACGAGAAACTGGATTAATGTATTCGAAACAAATGAAATCCTGTTATTATCTTTCTAAGAAAATGAAAACTCCTTTTCAAACATATTTTCGCATACATCAATATATTTTTTTTCAGAGCCTTTAGGTATTTTTGACCCTGCAGCACTCCTGTGCCCACCACCGGTTCCGCCCACTTTTTCTGCGGATTCACGCGCAATCTGATTAAGGTCTGCGGCAGAGCCATCAGCCCTTGCAGATACCTTAACCGCCTCCTTTATGTTCGCAAAGCCAAAGACAATAAGCTGAGAATTTCTTTTTGACAATATAGAAACAATAGTTCCAATGGTATTGCCCGGGATATTATCCCCTGCAACAATATACAGCGCGCTTTTTGTCCTTTGAAATTTATGCATGTTTTCAGATACCCATGAAAGCGCTTTTGCTATGCTCCTTTTATGCTCACGAATAAGTTTTTCAGCAGAATTAGGCAGCCCAAGGCAAAGCTTCATTCCCTCAAGCGGCTCCTCAAGCCTGCCGCACGCATTAAGTGCAGACGCAAGCTCTTTTAACTCAAAACCGTTTTCAAGGCGGAAGTTTTTCCCTATAATACTGCCCGTATCGTTTCCTGAGAAAGCCTCTTCAATCACAAGAGCTGTTGCAAGCTTTTTTTCCTCGTCATAAGACAAGTCAGATAACGTGCGCCACCTGCCGTCATCCTTAAGAGAGATATTCAGGGATGATAAAAGCCGCAGTACTGCATGCGCGTTGCCTGTTATGCCTGTGATGTATGGGTCCATTGAGTTTGCAATCGCTTTATGTATTGGTCTTGTGTACCGACCGAAAAAAAGAAGCCCAATCTCAACCTTTATTCTACCCGAAACCTCTGCATCCTCAAGCAGAATACGGTTTATGCCATGCATCGTTCCGTTCACATACTGCATATCCCCGCACGCGCCAGCGACTGCGAACTCCACCATGCTTCTTGCAGATGATGAAATGCCCCGTGCAACAAGATACACAACTCCGGCACCGCTTATGTGTTTCATCCCGTCTATGTCTTCAAGAAACGGATTTACATGAACAAGCCCCGTCCATTCACTGCCATACACAGGGTGGTGATCTAAAACAATAATTTTTTTATCTGAGAAATAATTTTTTAGTATGTCAAGTTGCCCTGAGCCAATGTCTGTAAATATCCACAAAGACGCATCTTTTTCTGACAACTGCTTTGCTGCATCTGCATCAAGCTGACGAATGAAATTAACTTCAAAACTCTTGCCTGCTGTGTCAAAGCAACGGTGCAGTATCGCTGCTGCCGATATGCCGTCCGCATCATAGTGAGACACAAGACAAATATTTCCGTCCTCACTCCTCACTTTTTCTGCTGCAAGGGACGCGCGCTCTTTCAGTGCGAGAAAGTCCTGCTTTGGAATTTCCGAAAACATAGATGTACTGGGGAATACAATCTTATATTCCCCAATACTCCGCTATTATCCCAACTACGCCTGCGCAAGAATCTTCAGTTTTGCGCGCTCGTACTTCCAGTCTGCTGGAAGAACTTTTGATGCAACATAGTATTTTGAAATGCGCTTTATTTTTGACTCAATCAACACCAGCCCTCTCCACGAGTGCTTGTCCTTTTTATTGAGTTTTATGTGCTCATAAGCCTTGTTCGCATGCTTTATCATAAACATGAGGTCTTCCGGGAACTTTGATGCCATATCGTTTTCCTTGAGTATCTTTGCAATGGATTTACCTGTAATAATCTTCACAGAAGGCACTCCATACTGGTCCCGAAGAACAGTTCCAATCATTGCCTGAGACATCTCCTGCTTCCTTAGCTTTACAATAAGCTTTTCAACTTCATCAGTCTTGTATTCTGCCCATTTCGGAGCCTCTTTTGTGTCCGGCCTGTGCGAACCTGATGTTCCGCCTTTTCTTGAGTGCATTCTTGCGATACTAACCACCTTTTGTAATTTTGCGAAGTTTGAGAAAGAATTAGTTCTTTGCTCCGACCTGAACACGAACATAAGCCCCTATCCAGTCCTCGCTAACAGAAATTATACTGTTATGCTTTTAAATGTTACGAGTACAAAAATACCCCGTAATTAGAGAAATCATTAGTCTATCTGTTTATACAAATTCATACTCAGATATCGCTCGCCCCGGTCAGGCAAAACAGTAACAATTTTATTATACATTTTTGCCAACTTTAATGCAACAAACATATTTGCACCGGAACTTATCCCGACCAGCAAACCATATTCCCGTGCAAGTTGCTTTGCCGTATGAATTGCTTCTTCACTGCTAACTGTAACGACTCTGTCAACTTTACTTTTATCAATTAATTGAGGTATAAACCCATCCCCAATACCCTGAATCTTATGTTCTCCAATCTTCACATCACTGCCGCCAAACATCACAGCAGCTTCTTCAGGCTCAATAGCAATTATTTTTAATTTAGGATTAACTTTTTTCATAACATTTGAAATTCCCATTAATGTCCCGCCAGTGCCAATCCCCGCAACAACAGCATCTACGGGCCCAATTTCTTTCAAAATCTCTTCGCCTGTTTTTTCCTGAGCTTTTATATTCATAGGATTGTCAAATTGTCGGGCCATAAATGTTTGCGGCTGTCCGGCAAATTCTTCTGCTTTTTTTATGGCCTCTTTTAAACTCCCGCACTTAGAAGTCAAAACCAATTCTGCTCCAAATGCCCTCATCATTTGTTTTCTTTCTTCGCTCATATTTTCAGGCATCACCACAATCATCTTATATTTTTTTACAGATGCAACCATGGCCAAAGAAATCCCCGTATTTCCGCTACTGGCTTCAACTATTGTGTAGCCTTTCTTTAACGCGCCCTTTTTTTCAGCATCCTCGATAATTTCAAGCGCAACCCGATCT
>JAFCBV010000136.1 GCA_017610545.1 Candidatus Nanohalarchaeota archaeon
TTATATACAGGGTTTATCTCAACAACAGGCTTCATCTTTATTGTTGCATCAACAAAGTCTTTTCTGTAAGGGATTTTTCCTATGATTTGGATTTTGTTTTCTTTTGCAAAATCCTCTATTTTCGAGCAAAAGCTTTCTTCAAGGTCAAATTTGTTGATGACAATTCCGTGCTTGATTCCAAAATGATTTGCTAAATACAAAACTCTTTTTAAGTCATGAAGTGCAGAGGGCGTTGGCTCGGTTACCGCAACAATATAATCTGTTCCGATTATAGATGCTATTACAGGACAACCGATTCCGGCAGCAGAATCTATCAGAACTATTTCAGCTTCTGTTTTCTTATTGATTTTATCAGAATGTTTTCTGACTTCAGCAACTACTTCCCCTGATGCAAGTTCACCTAATTTAAGTTCTCCTGAAACCAGATACACATTATAATTTTTTCCTGTAAATATTGTACCTATATCTTTTTTGGTTTCGGTTATGGCATTTTCCGGGCATGCAACAAAGCATGCTTTACATCCAATGCAGACATCTTTTACAAAAGCAGGATATTTTCCCTTGACAAAGACTATTGCATTTTGTTTGCAGATACTGGCACATTTTCCGCATTTAATGCATTTATCAAAATCCCATTTTGGAATTGGCTGGTAAACAGTAATATCTTTTTTTCGTTCTATGGAAAGCAGAAGATGGTCATTCGGGCATTCTACATCTGCATCAACAAGCATGGTTTTTTTATTTTTTGCAAACTCAACTGCCAGTGAAGTTGATACCATTGATTTTCCGGTTCCGCCTTTTCCTCCAGTAATGGCTATTTTCATAGTTCTTCCACTCCTAAATTTAAAATGTTTTTTAGTTCATTGATTTGAAATAAGTGTGATTCACACTTGCAGTCAGAGCAGCCAAATTTTGGTATTATATTCCCTGTTTTGTTTAAGCTGTTTGCAATTTTGCATTCCTCTGATTTTCCTGCTTTTTTGCAGAATACGTTTGCAACATTTGCAAATTCATTATTTAGCAGGTAATCAATGTGCCAGAACATCTTTTTCTTTTTCGACCGGTGTCTTGCAACCCTTTTTTCAAGATTGTTCTGGGCAGAGCCAACATACGCGTAGGTTCCTTTTGAAAAATTGATGTTTCCAAGACAGCCTATTTTTTCCTGAATATCTTTGCTGACATCAATTACCAAAACATAAACGCCTTTCATGGTTTATGGGCCTCACAAGCATCTTCAGACCCTGCTTTTTTTACTTCGCCATTTTTCCAGACATCAAATATCTCTTTAACGGTGTTTGCATGACACACATAGACGTCTATTTCCAATTCTTTGCACAATGTAATGGCTCTTGGGCCAAGCCCTCTACACAGCAAAACAGTTGCCCCGTGTTTTTTCATGAGTTCCGGTGGGAGTCCTGTGCCGCCCATGTGCTCGCTTGTGTTGTCTATTATTTCAAGAACACTGCCAGTCTCGTCAAGAAACGTATATGTGTTGCATCTGCCAAAATGTTCTGCCACAGCATCATCCAGACCTTTTTTGCTGTCTGTTGGAATTACTATTTTCATACTCAATACACCTTATGATTTTTCAAGTTCGCCGCATATGAATTTTTGCAGGGATTCATTTACAGTTCCGCTTCCGTTGTAAATCTCGATATTGAACTGCCTGAGAACATCCAAAGCTCGCGGACCGACATTTCTGGTTATCAAAGCACCCACATCTTTTTCTGCAACTAACTGTGCTGCTGATATGCCTGCGCCCTGATTCTGGGATGCACTGCTGTTTTCTATTGCATCGAACTTAATTATCTTATTTTCCTCGATTTCAGCAATAATAAAGTAAGGGCATCTTCCAAAAATGTCGCTTACTTCACTATCGAGAGTTTTTCCTTTTGAGCTTACTGCTACTTTCATATTAATCACCTTAATCACTTCTTATGATTGCACTGCCGCATTTCGGGCACTTTTTGCCTGCGCACGGAATTCCTCTTTCTTTTGGTTCCTGCCAGTTGCAATTGGAGCATTTGCACAGGGTGGCCGGTCCTCTAAAACCCATGCCGCGTCCCATTCTTTTGGTTCCTGCCAGTGCCATTTCAAAGACACCGCCTTCTATTTTAATTGCCTTGCCGTTTACAAGGGCATCAGCTATTTTCTTTCTTGCAGCCAAAACCAGACGATGAAATGTTGGTTGCGAGATATTCATTTTTCTTGCGCATTCTTCCTGATCCAAGCCCTCTAAATCTTTTAATCTCACAGACTCGAATTCATCAACAGCAAGAATTGATTCACTTAAATCAGCCATTCTGATTCCTGCCGGCTTAAAGTAGGTTATCTTTGGCCGAAACCCCACTCTTCTGCAAAGTCTTGGCCTTGGCATTCTTTTTCACTATTCCATTTCTTTAAGCCTTTTTTCTAGTTCCTGTTTTTCTGAGTCAATTTGTTTTAGTTCTGCTTCAAGGACTTTCTTTTGTTCGTCTTTTGTTAAAGTTTCCGGTTCTACGTATCTTCGGCCAAAGCCTCCGCCCGTGCCTCGTCCAAAAGCTGAACCCCTGCCACAGGGTCCAAATCCTCTTCCTGTTCTAGGTCCTTGTCCTTGTGGTCCTGTTCCATCACGTCTTGGCATAGTATGCACCTCCATATTTTGTAATGAATATATATTCATAATACTATTTAAGTGTTTCGGCCAGAAAAATCAATTAGATGAAATGAAATGCAAAGAATACGATGTTGATGAGCTACTTTGAATAAAATGGCGCATGCCTGCTGAGTATACACAACATCGCGAGTAAGAGAAGTTGGTTTTGATGCAACCCACAAAATCAAATTTTCGGATTGAATAAATGGAGTGCAGAGCGTGAATATATCTGACGGACTATGAAGGCGTCGAACTATCCGTGGCGTTTATACTATTTAATTTTAACTGCAGTTCCATAGGCAAGCATTTCAGAAGCACCTGCCATTACCATGGAGGTTGTAAATCTAACCCCTATGATTGCATCAGCTTTCATATCTACTGCTTCATTAATCATTCTGTTGTACGCT
>JAFCBV010000137.1 GCA_017610545.1 Candidatus Nanohalarchaeota archaeon
ATATTAAAGCCCATATGTTCATTCAAAATAGAAAACTTAAGTACATATACAAGTCTGCATTTTGGAATATCTTACCACCCATACCAATTAAAATCAATATGTGCTACTTAGCATCATGGAAGAGATCCTCTACGAGGCATCAAAGCGCTGCCCTAAAAATATCAAGAACGGTCCATGCGGCGCAGTCCATGACGGGCGCTGTGAAATGGGCGGCATTTGCGCATGGGCTGATGCCTACAAAATTCTTGAGCGCGGCAAAAGCCTTGAAGGCTTTGATAAAATACGCGGTATGGAAAAATATTATTCAAAAGATAAGGACGCCGACACAGGGTTTCTTGTTGGCTCAACTTTGTCAAAAAAGTATGTCCCGCGCCTGAAAGACAAAGACGCAGAAGGAGATAAAGGTGTCGTGCCATTTGAAACAAAATTTTCAATTACAACCGAACTTGACCCGCCGCACGGGGCTAAAACAGACAAGATGAAGGACTTTCTTTCTGCCCTGCCTAAAGTTGACGGGGTAAACATTGTTGACAACCCGCTTGGAAAACCGCTAATGTCCGGCATACTTCCTGCGCTTCTTGTAAGAAAGCATGGATACATCCCCATATACCAGATAACCTGCAGAGCGCGCAACATCGAAGCTATACAGTCCGACCTCTTTTCTGCATATGCGTCAGGAGTGCGCCACATTCTTGTTTTAACAGGAGATTATGTGCAAAAGGGCGTAAAGCCTGTTTTTGAGACAGACTCAACCATACTTACAGAATTAATCAAGAAAAAGCTTGCAGAATGCAGGGATTTTTCGGATGCGTTGCTAGACAAGCCGCTTGACTTCTGGGTCGGTGTTGCAGTGAACCCGAACGCGACCCCTCTTGAGGCAGAGATTGCAAAGTTTGAGAAAAAGATGAAATCCGCTGACTTTGCGCAGACCCAGGCTGTGTTTGACAAAAAGATTCTCAGGAAGTTTGCAAAAGCAATCTCGTGCCCTGAAAAGGTTCTTGTAGGTGTTTTACCTGTAAAGGATTACAAGATGGCGAATACGCTCTCAAAAGTGCCGGGAATAACTATTCCAAAAACATTTATGGACAAGATAAAGAAAGATTCGGGCGCAGGCATGAAGCTTGCAAAAGACATAATGAAAGAGGCAAAGAAACTCGGCTTTGGCGGGGTTCACATCATGCCTATGATGGATGCAGGAATTATTAATGGGCTTATTGAATGACAAGAATTTTATTCACTTCATCAATAAGTTCTGCTTTCATTTTAATGTCAAAATACCCTTCAATCTTTCCCGTAAGCGTTCCGCCCCTGAAGAAAAGAAGCGCAGGAAGCTTGGAAACAGCGTATTTTTCAGGCAAAGATGATTCTTTCACTTCAATTTTCCGGTACTTTATGTCAGAATCAGGGAAAAGCTGTTTTATCGGTATTGAGCGCAGGAGGCACTGTATCGTGTCATTGCTGAAAAGCTCGACAACAGCCGGCTTTGATGACTCAAGAATCTGGACATCAAACTTGTCTTCTGAAATGTTGAATGCGGGATGAATCGGCTGTGCGCCGTACCTGTCCACGAACAGGTCTGATACAGTGCGCGTGTCCTGATCAAACTCTTTTTTTATCGACGCCAGTTCATCATCATTTTTCGCCACCCTTATTGCCTCAACAGGGCATGAGTTTTCGCATGCGCCGCAGGACGTGCATTTAGCATTATCAACCACAATTGTCTTTTTTTCATCATCCCAGAAGAACGCACCTGTTGGACATGCTTCTATTCCACTACAATCCCTTGAATTGTCGCAGATTTTGAAGTTTATGAGGACAGGCATAGGATATACGTCGGACGCAATGTTTTTATTGGTTTGAGACGAAATTTGACTATGTCGTTGCACGAAAGGCGCAAAAAATACGAAGAAATTAATATGAACGTCACAAGTTCAGTTTCAGATATTGAGCGCTTTATTTCAAATATGGGTTTTCTGTATTCCGGAGGAACTGTTGGCGGTGATAAACGGAGTTACATATCCCGTGATGAAAGAGGAAGTTCTCTAAACATCATTCTTACAAAAGAAGGATGCACTATTGAAGGGAAAGTCACAGAAGAAGCAGCGCAGCAATTCAAGAAATACGAAACATCTGTTTAATTGGTAATACTGGAATAATCATGACAACAATAATCCCAACCTCAACAGCAGAGCACATAGGCACACGCCTGAAAAAGCTTGGCGCACGCGTTGTGTTTCCTGACAAGAACAAGGACAACAAAAATGTGTTTCCTGACGGGGAAATATACACACGCATATCCGATGTAAAGAAGCTTTCCGGAAAACGCGCTGTAGTGCTTCACTCTGGCATGCCTGACCCGAACAAAGGACTCATTGAGCTTTTCAGTATTCTTAGAACCCTTAACGCGCCAATAGAATCTAAAGAGCTTTCTGAAAAGAAATTTGAATACAAAAAAGTCGAGCCGCCGGCACAGATTGAAGTGTTTTTCCTTTATTTTCCATATGGCATGCAAGACAAGATATTCCGGACAGGCGAGGCAAATATGGCGCAGCATATTTTTGATGTTCTTGTGAAATACTACAATGTAAAACGTATTTATGCTGTAGACCTTCACTGCACAGGTGCAGAGTGGCTCGCAGAATACCCTGTTGTATCAATATCCGCAGAAGCGGAAATTCTTTCTGCAATGAAAAATGACGGGTTCACAGACATTGTGCAGGTTGCGCCGGACCTCGGTTCGCAGATGCGCCTGGGTATAACGGGCTTTGATAAGAAAAGAAAAAACTCGTTTGAAGTTGATATGCAGGCAAGCGCAAAGATTGATGTTGATAACAAGGTCTCTGTTGTCTGGGACGACCTCATTGAGACCGGCGGGACAATGGCACGAGCAAAAGACAAACTCCTTGAAATGGGTGCAGAAAAAGTATTTGCCGCAGCTACGCATGGTGTAATACCTGAAGGTGTAGAACGCATAAAGAAAGAGTACAAAACACTGTATCTTTCAAACACAATAGCTTCGCCGCACTCTAACGTTG
>JAFCBV010000012.1 GCA_017610545.1 Candidatus Nanohalarchaeota archaeon
AAAGATAACACTTGATTATCTTAGGAATTTTTCCAAGCTTTCAAAAAAAGACATTGACTCAGCAAAGGCAGAGCTATCGCAGATAGAAGTGCTAAAAGATCATCAGATTGTGACCTTATTGAACATACTTCCTGAAGATGAAGAAGAGATAAAGACAATATTTATGAAAGAGCGCACAACACTTGAACCTAAGCACGTAAAAGCAATACTTGACGCTCTTGCAAAGATACGGCCTGAAAAGACAGCAGTAAAGTGAAAATAAATGCAAGCGAAAACAAATACAAAACAAATGGAAATGAAACGTGGTATGTATGAAAGACGAATACGCTATCGTACTGGACTTTTTGAAGAATGGATATCCGAGCCAGCCAAGGGCATATCCTGTGGCGCAAGTCATTGGGGAAACGTATTTGAATCTTCTGGAAGTAGTGCCACGCGAAGATGTCAATCTTAAGTCACAGCAGCGCGTATATGTTGGCGAAGGCAAGCGCGATGAAATAAAGTCTGTTACCGGGCGAATTAATTCTTCTAAGCTTACTGTGACTGCAGATACAGAACTTACATTTGCAGTTGAGAAAATTGTTGAAAATAATGAGAAACGGTTTGTGGACTTTTTTACAAATTCCGGGCCTGTGACTCTTAAGATGCACCAGCTTGAGCTTATACCGACAATTGGCAAGAAACACCTTTGGCAGATACTGGAGGAGCGCAAGAAAGGGCCGTTTGAGAGCTTTGAGAATATAAAGAACAGGGTGTCTCTTCTTCCGAACCCCAAAAAAGCAATTATTCGCAGGATTCTTGAGGAGCTTGGCGGTGACCAGAAGTGGTATGTATTTACCATTCCTCCAAGGGAACGCGACGATCGTAGATGGTGAGTTCTTTTTTATCATTTCGTATCAATCTTTAAGCGTTAGCTATGAAAATTCTTATGGTTGGTTGGGGTGCTGAGCCGGATATTTCTGGTGGCATGGATATACATACCAGTCGGATTTCTGAAGGCATTGAAAAAGCAGGCCATAATGTGAGACTTTTTGTGCCGGCATTCAGTGAGACTTTTTCTTCAAGAACAGATATAGAAAAAATTAACGCTTTAGAAAAACCGAGGACCCTTGCGCAAGTGATATTGTCTGTGGAAGAATACAATAGGAACATTTTTTCTTTTGCAAAACAAAATAGTTTTGACATAATACATACTCATGACTGGATTGGGGCTGAAGCAGGATACAGAATACAGCAGAAGCTTGGCAAAAAATGGGTGCACACAGTGCATTCACTTGAGTATATGCGTTCGTGTAATCCGGATACGGGCAAGAGCCGTATAGAGATGCTTGAGGAGCTTGCAGTGCGTGGTGCAGATACACTCATTACAGTAAGTAAATTCATGCAAAAAGAGATTTTAAAAAAGTACGATATGAATGCGAAGGTTATTTACAACGCCGCGAGTGTTTCAGAGACATGTGTTAAGAAAAACATTTGTCGCGATAAAGCGCGCATACTTTTTGTAGGGCGCCTTGCAGAGCAGAAAGGGTTGAAGTACCTGATTTATTCGGCAAGGGATGTTTTAAAATCAGTGCCTGGCGCAAACTTTGTGATTGCCGGGGCAGGCAATCTTCGGGGACCTTTGGATGAGTTTGCAAAGTCACTTGGTATTTCGAAGTATGTTCAGTTTACAGGATTTGTCAATCGCGAGCAACTGGTTCGCGAATATCAAAAGGCAGCACTATTTGTTTCGCCATCAGTCTATGAGCCATTTGGAATTACACTGATTGATGCTGCGGTTCTTGGTGCACCAATAATTGCGACAAGGAAGACGGGTGCGCTCGAGTTGTTTGGCACGGGCTCTGTAGCGGTTGTGGCTCCGGAGAATGCAAAGGATATTTCAAAGACACTTGTTGCGCTTTTGGATGATGACGGCGCGCGCAGTGATATGGTGAGAAATGCATCAGAAGATGTTCAAAAAATTAAAACATGGGCAGAACTTTCTAAGGAAACTGCGGCTCTTTACCCTTCATGAGCAATAAAAATAAACGTGTATTTTCTCGACATTTGACGATGTTTTTTTAGAGCAAACCAAAACGCTTATATGTGTTTTATCACATTAATAATACAATATACTAGTTGTTATATTTTTTAATATATTTTCAGTGGTGTGGGGACCGATAAAACACAATAACAGAGGTCAGGCTATGTTCCATTCACAAACCAACATTCTACTTGCAGGTTTCAAGAACTATCTTAGTCTTTTCTCGTTTTTTAGAATACGTTTGCATTTCCTTTTCAGCATAATATTTCACAGTATTACAGATTACAATCTATTCAAGGTGCCTGAATAGTGAGGGAGTTCTTACAGGCAACGAGCTTAGCGGGAGCTATCAAAATCATGTTCATTTGAAGAAAAAACCTGAGGGGATGAATCTTTTGATGTGACACTAAGGATGCGGCATTGCGCTGTGTAGCATCCGGGTGGGGTCGTGGGAGATGTCCTGTAAATCAAGGCGACAAAAACAGAGGTGTTTTAATGGATTTAAAAAATAAAAAAACATTGCCCTTGCTACTGGTTAGCATGTTCTTGCTAGCAACAGCGATAGGCATGCCTGTAGTGGCTTCAACGCAGTCACCAAATGATGTGGTTGTAGAACCCACTGTTGCTACAGTAGCGACGACGGTCGAACCAATGGGGCCACTAAGTACGCCCTATTGTGGTCCGATAGATCTAACTATAGTGTTGGATGACACGGGCAGCATGGGTGGGTATATCGGAGGGGCTATTAACAACATAAAAGCAGAGCTTCCGACTATTATCGCAACAGCACTTGCTGCGTCCGGCGGCGACCTAAGAGTTGGCTACATGACATTCAAGGACGACATAACAGTGCACAACCAGCTGACAACAAACCTTGCCGCAGTTAATGCATCAATTCTGGCAACAGGTGCTAGTGGTGGCGTAGGAGGGCCTGAAGCATCTGACGAGGCAAAGAACACTGCAGTAAACAACCTGCCTGGTGGACTAAGAGACGACTCTGCAGGACATGAAGGAACACAGAACGGCGACTACACAACCCCATATCGTGACGATGCACTAAAGCTTGTGGTTCTTATAACAGATGCACCGCCTGGAGGATTCAATGACTATCAGGATGCAGCCGACAATGCCTCATTATCCACAGTGCACGCAAACACAGCGAAAAGCAAAGGCATTCTTGTATCTGACATCTTTGTCCCAACTGGCGGCGACTACGCAGGCCAGGCAGCACTTCTTAAGAGCGATGCCGATATCACGGGCGGAGTCTACATAATGACTGCATCTGATGGATCAGGAACCGGCGAAGCAATAACCGCGATAATTGAAGCATGCGGCGGAATTCCTGTCACAGCGGACAAGACTGTTGACCCCGCAGCTATACCATGCGACGGCAGCACAGAGGTGACCCTGACGTTGAATGGCCAGACAGGACTAAGCGGCGACCCTGAAGACATCATGCTGGTCCTCGACAGGTCAGGGAGTATGGACATCCCACCAACTCATTCAGAGCTAGCCCAGCTCAAGATTGCTGCCAAAACATTCGTCGATATAATCGATGAGGCAACAGACGGAGAGCTTGACGGCGTGATATCAGAAGGAAGCCGTATGGGGGTTGTAAGTTTTTCAAGTAGTGCAACTCTTGACCAGTCGCTTACGACAGATGCCAACGCAGTCAAAGCAGCCATTAATGCGTTGGTTGCCATAGGACAAACAAATCACGCTGCAGCAATACAAGCCGCACAGGATGAACTTGCCGGATCAGAACCCGATAACACAAAAGACATGATCATCTTCACGGATGGTAATAGTGTCCCGTCAAGTGCACATGGCCAGGCAGAAGCTGCTGCTGCGCGAGCCGCTGGAACCGAAATATTCGCTATTGGCCTTGGTGACAGCATAGATGTGAGCCAGTTGAATGGTTGGGCAACAGACCCTGACAGCGAGCATGTCTATCTCGCGCCAGACGCAGATGACCTTCAGGAAATTTTCGAGGAAATAGGTGCTGTAATCATCCAGCCAGCAGGAACCAATATCGAGGTTCTCGATACTGTGAACAACCACTTTGGCATAAGTGATGTTGTCGCAAGCAAGGGAACTGTTGAAATCATAGGCAATGTCATCAATTGGACAATCGACAAACTTATGACAGAGACCGTGACTTTGACATACACTGCAACGCACGACAACACAATGCCAGGCGGAGTTGAAGCTGTGAACGATGACGTCACATACATTGACGATGAGGGCAATGTTGTGGTTTTCCCGGACCCGGAAGTTTTCGTCGACTGCCAGGCACCTGAAGTCACTTGCGAAGAAACTGTGAACCCTGCAGGAAAGAACGTGCCCAAGGCAGGCAAAACACGCCCGAATTCACAAGGAGAGAACCAAGACGGGTTCTACATGGTGGGTGCTGAAGACGACTATGGTCTTTTGCTAATAAATATTGTGGATCTTGGCACGGACAATGTGCTCGACACTGGCGACGATTATGTCTGGCCATTTGATTTGCCTTTGATTAAGGTCGTTGAAGGAAAAATCAAATACACAGAAGCCAACGGGGCAACACCAAGCATGAAACCAATGGGCGGTCCTGAAAGCGCCATTGATGCACATGTAAATGGACAGGGTGATGCTGCAATTGTTGCAGTTGACTGGGCAGGCAATGTAGGTGTGGCATACTGCCTTGTACCCCCTCCACCCATGTGAGCAAATAGCAAAACTTTTTCGAGGGCGCGAGAGCGCCCTCACTCTATCATTTCTTTCTGTTCAATCTAACATCAGTAAAAACCAGAAAAACACTGGCTAAGACAAAAAACAGCCCTGTTATCAGAAAGGTATTTCTAAGTCCCGCCATATCAGCGATAAGACCACCCACTATGGGGCCAATTACATATCCGGCATCCATAAAAAAAGCCCATATCCCTACAATCTTTCCTTTTCTTTGGTTGTATGACAGATCAATTATGAGGCCGTTCAGGGCAGGCAATGATGACGCCCATCCGACTGAAGCAATCAAGGCAAAAAAGAAAATAAGATACAGATTGTGGCTAAGTGAAAAAAGGACTAAAGACGCACCCATCACAACCAAGCCAAAAAACAATATGTTTTTTTTGCCAACCTTGTCTGCCATTTTGCCGGCATGATATGAAACAAATATTCCGGGCAAAGAAAAAAAAGCTAAAAGCATCCCGCCTAATTTTGGGGATATGTTCAGTGCGTTGGGTCCATAAAACAAAGGAATCAATGTAAACAGTATTTGTTCCCATGCTGTAAAGAGCAAAGAAAAACATAGCAATAAGATGCCAACGCGCCCAAGGGCTTTGGTCGCCCTCAACTCAGATATCAAAGAAGACAATGTCATTGAGAGGCATACGTCTCTGCCTAAAGGAGAGTGATTTGTTTCTTTGATGAAAAGAAACAAAATAATTATGGCAAATACAAGCGAAAGGCTGTAAAACCCAATAATGCCTGAGAAGCCGAAGTACAAAAAGACGAATCCGCCTATTAGCGGGCCTATTGTCTGGCCAATCCATTTTACTTCATTGTCTATGCCGCATTCCTCCCCCCGCTGTATCTTATCTGTCAGTGCGGCAAATTGTGCGTCCCGTGGCACTTTCCATATCTGGTATGCAAAGCCCCAAAACAAAAACGCAAGCGCAAGAAAGAAATTTCCGTTAAATGAAAAAATAAAGATGCTGAATACGACTGACAGAACTAATCCCGAAATCATCAATTTTTTCCTGCTTGCCTTGTCACTTAATGCACCCATTGGTAAATCAATCAAAAGCCCGCTTATTGATGCTAGTGAAAGCAGAAGCCCTATCTCAAAATATGATTTGCCCAGGCCCTCGAGATATGTCGGGAAGACAAATTCCAGAAGATTGTCTGCAATAAGCCATATGAGAGTTATTAATAACAGAACAGAGAGTTTCGATCCAACCAGCTTTCGGTGTTTTATTAGATGCATGTCATCAAACCTATTTTTTCTAAGTTCTATATATAGAATATGGACTGCAATTCCATTAAAGATTCTTTTATCCAGCAACTCTGTTGCGGTTGGGTGTGATGCTGCAACGTTTGGCGTTTACTTTTGGAGAGCCCTAAACCTTTGCATGCTCGTCCTCAAGATTCAAGTATGAATGGCTCCAAGGGTGCATTTTGTTCTGAGGGCGAGAAGATACGTGCTCTGACAAATATATGCTTTTTGGAATACCATCTTTACCGAGAATAACAGCACTATACAGGCGTCCGCTCATTCTTTGGAACCTATCTATTATACTCTTCAATGCAGACATTGAGCTTTCTGCGGCAATTGTTCCTTTCTCATAATCGTTTTTCAGTGCCCAGAACACAACGTATTCATACATATTACTTTCACTATTCATTTTATCCACCTTTTTAATTGTAATTACCATATAGTGGGTTTGAATTCAATATAAATTTTTGTGCTAATTTTTCATCAAAAACAGTAATATTTAAATACTTTTTACATTAATTGATTAAATATGGTAAAAATAACCGATATTGACAAAAAAATAATGTACTTGCTCAATCTTGATGCGAGACTGCCTGTGACAAAAATCGCCCGTGCAGTTAATCTTTCAAAAGATGCCGTGCAGTATCGGATAAATAAGCTTGTAAAGAACAAAGTAATAAGCAAATTCTACCTTGATATAGACCATGAAAAACTTGGATTTCACCTTTACACCATCTTTTTGAAAACAAGAAGCGTGTCTTTGGAGCAGGAAAAGAAAATTATTACAGGGCTTTGCAAAATAAAAGAGGTTATTTTTGTTTCAACATGCTCAGGCAACTGGGACTTCTGGATTGAGACGTATGCGGAATCGCTCGAAACATTCAATACAACACTCGCGTCCGTTGCAACTGCTATGGGTCCGGAACTAATTGATTACAAGACGATGATCAGCATAAAAGATTACAAGCGCTACAAGCCACTGCCCGAATCATATTTTTTAGGGACCCGGCTTGAAAAAACACATATGTATGTGCCAAAGCCAGGCAAAGCAACAATAGATGAAACAGATTATAAAATACTCAAGACACTGGAGCTTAATTCAAGAATGGGTGTTGTGGAACTTGCAAAAAAATGCAGCATTACAATAGACATTGTCCGATACAGGCTGAAAAAACTTGTTTCATCGGGAGTTATAATCGGATTTGATATTGATGTGGCACGAGGCATTACAGAATATTACCTGCAACTGCTGATAATCCGGCTGCAAAACTACAACACTAAAAATGAGAGAAGATTTTCAGGATATCTCGCTACACATCCTAGTGTCCGTTTTGCAAGCAAAGCTGCAGGCTCGCAAGAGGTTATGCTGGAGCTTTTGACGAAAAGCATGGATGAATTGAACTCATTTGTAAAGGAAATAAGGCACACATTCACAGACATAATTACAACATACGAGATTATTGCTGTTGACCGCGAATACAAAGATTGCAGGGTGCCGGAAATATTTTTTAACAAAAAATAAAGCGGATTTTAGACAGGGTTGTGTATTATTATGTCAAATACCCTATTTTTTCGAGTATAGCGCATACCCGAGCATCTTATACGCCAACTTTGCCGCGAGAAAATCAGGTGCAACATTTCCAGGGATTGGGGAAAGCTCTACAATATCCATGCCGATTATTTTTCTTTTTTCTACAACTGCTTTTATGAGCTTAAGCACCTGCCATGATTTCATGCCAGCGGGTTCAGGCGTCCCTGTGGACGGCATCTCTGATGGGTCAAGGGCGTCAACATCAAATGTTATGTAAACATTGCCTTTTAGGGCGCCAATAATTTTTGGAATCTGGTTTTCAAAATCCTGCGGGTCAAGCGGCATAAAAAAGACGTTCTCAAGATTTTTTCCCTTTATGTGCTCTGCCTCATCCTCGCACATGCTTCTTATGCCAACCTGCACAACATCTGTTATTTCCCTTGCCCTGCGCATAACGCAGGCATGGCTGAACTTCGTGCCCTCAAACTCATCGCGAAGGTCTGCGTGCGCATCAATCTGCAAGACGCTGAAGTCCTCTGGTCTTTCTGCAAATGCATGAAGAGCTCCTGTTGTTATAGAGTGCTCGCCGCCAAGCATAAGAGGGAATTTTTTTGCGTCAAGAATGTCGCCAATAGCTTCTTTTATCCTCTTAATAGTCTCTTCAGGACCTTTTCTTGACGGCGCAAGCTCGTCAAGAGTGTGTATGCCAAGCTCATACGGCGAGACCTTTGTCTCGTGGTCGTAAAGCTCCATATTGCGTGATGCGTGTATTATCGCGTGCGGGCCGTTGCGCGTTCCGGCACCATAAGAAGTTGTTGAGTCATAAGGCACAGGCAAAACCACTACTTTCGCTTTCTTGAAGTCTGTATCTTCTTTGTCAAGGCCGCAGAAGTTGTACGGCGGAAGGGAGTGTAGTAGGTCCATAATATCACGATATTGATTGCAGAATAAACGTTTTAATAGTTTGTTTGTATGAAACCCGGGTGTGTCTATAACACGAGGTACTAAAACACAACCCCGCCATAGCCCACAATAATACTTTCATCACCGGAAACATCAAAAGAGGTCTTATAATCAACAAGAGTTCCTTTTTTGCCTTCTGTGAAATACATCAGTGTTGCGATTGCGCCTGCGCCGCATACAGTGGTTTTGCCTGCAAGGTCAACGAATTCATCTATGTCGTGCGCAAGAATTGCGTCAATCACTTTCTTATCTGTTTCATGCACCCACTTATTTGCGTTTTTGCACTTGGGCGCGAACCCGTACATCTCGCCGTAATGGGTGAAGTCAGAGCTTGCGACAACAAGCACCTTTTTTCCTTTCACTGCTTCTTTTATTGCATCGGCAAAATCTTTGTATGCTTCTGCAGAGAGGCCGGAGGAAACTGCAATCGGCACTATTTTGAAATCCTGCATTTTCACCTGAAGAAATGGCAATTGCACTTCAATTGAGTGTTCCTGCACGTGGGCTGTTTCGTCGTGCGATGCAGTTTTTGAAATATTGACAATTTTTTTGCTAACTTCTGTATCATTTTCTATGGCGCCTAAAGGAGTTTGCCATGTGTCAAGTGAAACTGCAATGCTTGCGCCCATGCTTGTATGGTTTGTGCCAAGAAGGATTATTGTTTTGTAGTTGTCCGGGAGCGAGGCATACACAGAGGCTGCTGTTTGGCCTGAAAAAGAATATCCTGCGTGCGGGACGATTGCGCCAATGGCATCTTTAACATCAATGCGTTTTGTATCTGCAAGGAGTGTTCTGACTTCTCTTTCTAAAACGTCTTTATCGGGTGGATAGAATCCAACTGCAGCAGGGTATAGGAAAAACAGGGATTTTGTTTAATTTATGCTTGATGTATTGCAAAAAGGCATCAACTTATGCTGTAAAAAGATAAAAAACTGCGAAACGTTTAAATCTTTTGGTAAACTATATAAATAATGGCAGAAATAAGGAACATAAATGTCCGGAAAAACGACATTGAGTTAACGCTTTCAATTAGCAGGGAAGAATACAAAATAATCCAGAATAACACAAGAGACCTTATTGTCCTGCCGTATAACACAGAAACATTGAGGTATAGCCTTACGACAGGAAAACTTGGCAACAGCAACAGGATAATGATGCCTAAAAAAGTGCTGCAATTATTCAAAATAAAAGAACTGGACAAGAAAATTCCATCCACTATTTTTACGCTAAACAGTGATTGTTTTCTGTTGTCAAAAATAAAAAAATCAACTAAAGGGATACCGAAATTCAGGGATGATTAAAATGAGAGTTACAACCGGGCTTAAAAAGCTGGACCGCATTTTTTCCGGGGGCTTGCCTGAAAACACAGTTACCTTGCTTAGCGGAGGGCCCGGCACAGGAAAAACACTTGTTGCATTGAATTTCCTGCTCGAGGGTGCAAGAAAAGGAGAAAAATGCTGTTATGTGTCTCTTACTGAAAACGAGCGTGAGCTGGCCAAGGCAGCAGAATCAGTAAAAAGCCTGAATGATATAAAAAAATACATTGGAAAAAATCTTGCTATAGAAAACATCCTGATGAGTGCGAGCAACCTCAGTATGATGCACTTTGTGGATCT
>JAFCBV010000138.1 GCA_017610545.1 Candidatus Nanohalarchaeota archaeon
CAGGTAAGCGCAAACCCTCTTGTCCGGGAAGCAGGAGACAAAAAAGATTACCCCCGGAACCTGAACATAGTCATGTCTGTATTCGGTCTTGGCTCGTTTCTCGCGCCGCTCATAATAATGCAGCTGGTGGTAAAAGACATCAGCTGGAGATACTTCTATTTTCTCATAGTCGCACTATCAATAATGGTCTTTTTATCCGCAACAAAAATAAAAACACAAAAGCACATACCAGAATCATTCACAACAAAATCAATACTTTCTCATTTCAAGAATATTTCAGTTATATCCTCATTCATCGCACTTTTCTTTTACTTCGGTATGGAACTGGGTGTGGCTGTATGGCTGATTACATACCTTGAAACAATTAAAGGCATAAGCCCTCACACCGGAGTCTATTTATTGTCCTTCTTCTGGCTCCTTCTTGCAATCGGAAGATACCTTGGAGGCCATCTTCTAAAAACACACACTCCAAAAACACTAGTCACAACATTCTCTCTATTTGGCGCAATCTCTCTCGCCATTGCCCTATATGCAAACTCCACAATCCTCTCAATGATATTCCTGCCCCTTGTCGGATTCTCCTGCTCAATCCTGTTCCCGACAATATATTCCGTAACAATAGAAAACCAGAAAAGCGGTCACAGCGTAGTATCAGGAATACTCTTCACAGCAGTGATAGGTGGCGCAATAATCCCATACCTCATAGGCATCACAGCAGACGCATATAGCCTAACCACGGGCCTAAGCATGCTATTCATATCATTCCTTGTAATCTTTCTGAAAGGACTTTCAATAAAGCGCACCCACGCAGACATAGAAGACGCAGGTTCGGATGCGATATAAGTCTCACGTATCTTATTCTTCAGAAACAGCAGCAATTACATCAATTTCTATATCAATGCTTTTAATTGGAGATGCAGCTTGAATCGTAGTTCTTGCAGGTTCGGCACCCTTTTTGAAATAAGTTCTGTAAACAAGATTCATTTCTTCAAAATCATTTGTATCACGCAAATAAACGACTGCCTTTACTACATCATCCATTTTTAATTCCGAAGAATCAAGCAAAAACTTAATGTTTTCAAGCGCCTGTCTTGTCTGTTCTGTAATGGTTCCGCCAAGTATTTTATTTGTCTTCAAATCAACAGACAACTGGCTTGAAAGAAACAGAAAATTGCCTGCCTTAACCACGTGATTAAACGGGCTTGGTGGCGAAGCAACATTCTCAATTCTAATTACTTCTTTTCGCATCTACAACCGTTGTAACTCCACATTTAAATATTATATTGAGTTGCCGGTTGGAGAACTTACCACCAAACCAATCAAACCCCGTCCTTTAGACGGGGTTGAACCAATGTGGTATGATGGTTCACAAGCCCTACTTTATCTCCAACACAGCGCCATCATACAATATGTGCAGGTTCTTTCCAAGAAAGTATCCTTCTTCTGTTGCAAGCGCAGCAAAACTGGACAATTTCTCCATATGACCGTGACTTGGTATGATATTCTGAGGCTTCAGCATCCGTATCATGTCACGGTGGTCTTCCCTGCGCGCGTGTCCCGATACATGCACGTGGTCCATTATCCTAACGCCCTGCTCGCGAAGGTCGCGCTCAAGTGTGAACCTGTTTGCCTTGTTTATCGGGCTCGGTATAACCTCTGAAGAAAAGATGACTTGGTCTTCTTTCTCAAAAGCGAACTTGAACTCCTTTCTTGCAATCCGGGACAAGACCGCATTCGGCTCGCCCTGGTTACCAGTACAGACAACAAGGCAGTTTGACGGATTCTTCGAGACAATGCTGTCAAACGCGCGCTCTATTGTCTTTCGCCTGCCGAAAACTTCGGCACCGTCAAGCTTCATTAAGCCAAGCTTTTCTGCAATCTTGATATATTCAGAAAGCGACCTGCCGCAGAATAAAACTTTGCGCCGCCCCTTATTTGCCGCAAGAATTGTTCTTAGGCGGGCAATATGTGATGAAAATGTCGTTATCACAACAAGAGATGGATCCTCATATGCCCGGTCAATCGCATCCTGCACAAGCACTTTTGCGACGTACTCAGGAGGGGTTCTGGCCTCTTCTTCAACACGAACACACTCAGAAATATGGAGTTTTATTCCCTTCTTTGCAAGTTCCTTGTAGCGTTTGTAGTTCGGCTTGTCACCAAGTGTGGGATTGTTGTCAAGCTTGTAGTCATTAAGATAGGTTACTATGCCTTCAGGGGTATGAAGTGCAATCAGGCATGACCCGGGTATGCTGTGTGTTATGTGCACCATCTCAACTTGCAGATTTTTTGACAGCTTTGCTGTCTGCCCTGCATTAAGGACATAAAGCGCTTTTTCAAGCTCTTTCTTTTTCTCATCGCGAAGAATCTTCTTCACAACCTCTAGTGTGTAGTCAGTGCCTATTATCGGGCAATTATACTTCTCTGCAAGCCGCGGAACTGCGGCTATGTGATCAAGATGCCCGTGGGCAAGAACTATTGCTAAAACTTTCTTGCCATCGAGTATGCCATCATCAGGTAGCGCACCCATGCGAATAAGGTCTTTTGTTGGGGCGTTCCGCTCATCTTCATCCTCTAACTGTATTATTTTATCCATGTACACGCCCATATCGAAGATAACAAACTCTCCTTCGATCTCGACTGCGCACATGTTTTTGCCGACTTCGCTGAAGCCGCCAATTGCGTAAAATTTCATTATTTTTCACCTTTAATTTTCAATATATGTAATAACAATACTTCTTCTTGTAATTCAATGACTTATATAATTAGTACATCGAGAAAAAGTATCTTACGAATATTACTAAGAATAATTCTAAAAGAAGGTTTAAATGTGTTTGGATTCGAAGTTTTATCGAAAATAGGTTGTTTTTTCGCTATATTAGGACGTAAATAATAAAATAAGTCCAAACAAAAGATTTTTATATCATTCAATAGAAGTAACACACTATGTTTAAAAAAGGGCTTCTTTTTGGAGCATTTAATCCACCGCACGACG
>JAFCBV010000013.1 GCA_017610545.1 Candidatus Nanohalarchaeota archaeon
CACACTCATGAAATGCCGCCCTCTTGTAAGCGTGCGATGAAGTCACCATCATACATCTTCTTTCTGTAAAAACACAAATATGCGCCTTTTGATACAAATATAAGCTTTTAGCAGGGATTAGTTTCATGAGCATTCAAGTTATCTGTGACGAGTCTTTGGAAAACACGGCATTCACAATAAAACTAATGGAAGCCTTCGCTGATCAAGTCATCTATGCAGGGTCTCAGGAAGAAGCGGTCATCGCAATCAAACTAGCGAAAGCCTTCGCTGATCAAACAAGGATATTTGAAATGGAATACTACAAGGCAGCGGCATTGAATGATGCGGGTTTTCTCAAGGAAAACGATATTGTATGGACTGTGGCGGCAGGGCCTTATGGCGCAGAGAGTATTGCATACGGAGAATTTGCAGGACAGTCTATCGGGATTGACCCGCTTTTTCCTGATTCAAAAACCGTGGATAACTGCAGCTACATCGATAAGACTATTGAAGAAGTGATAGAAGATCTTTCTGTTCCAAGACCGACTTATGTGGTCTCAAACAAGTACCCTGGCATAAGCAAGGCATTGCCCGAAATTCTTGAGATGAAAACAGAGCCGACATGTGTGTTGAGCCCTTGCAGCTGTGAAAACTGCAAAAAAACAGATTATACGAACGAGATGCCAAAAAGCAGGCATTATCAGGAAAATTTTCCGGGCATGTGCTATACAGATATTGATGAAATAACCCCTGCGCGCATTGATGCTCTTGACCTGGCTAAAATAGGCAAAGAGCATGGCTATGGAGCTTCTGTTTTCGGCATTCCTGTGAACGACAAAACCGCATATATGGTGACTATAACGAAGAATCCGGAACTGCTAAACTTCATGAATGAAGAAGGCGCCCATTTTTTGGTAAGTTGATCTTCCGTTCAGCCGTCCGCTTCCCGGCAAACAGGACCAATAGCCAACTTTAGCCAGCCTGTAAGCTGCTGCCGAAGTCACTGCGCTTCGCTTCGTTCCAACATTTCGGAAATACGTTCGTATTTCCTGTATTTCAGAAATAAATAAATGCGATAAGCATTTCTGAAATCCCCAAGACAAAAGTTGGTGCGTGTCTTGGCGAAGCACTTTTTCTTTTGATTAAACAAATGCTCAAACGCATTTTTACTCCATGCCTGTAATCACTAAGTATTTAAATTGTTCACAAAAATAAAAACTATGTTAAAAAGTATGTCAGACCTTCTGGAGACGCCTTATAAAGATGCTCTGGATAAAATATGTGATGATATAAGAGATGCCGTATGTGCTAAAGAAAACTATATTGGTGAAAAAATACAAATGCTAAAATATGTAGTGGCTATATCGAGTGACGAAAACCCTGTCAGCAACATAGAAATATTATCTAATCTGGGCATCCGTGAAAATGTGGTTGGATTATCCACGGCAATGGGCATAATGCATAGAAAATTGCAGGGCCTTATTGGTACATATCGCACAAAACCACTTGGTTATTATCTGCGACACGAAGTCGAGAGCGCATTTCATGAGGAATACGGTGAAGACCTGAGAAAAGAAATTTTGGGTATGCTCGATAATATTTCTTCTAAACGCCAAACTAACTCGCAGGCTGCTTATTCTGAAATAAATATGTCTGCTATTGCCGCGAACTAGTATGATTGTCAGTGGTCACGTCCACCCGCTTTCCGGCAATAGAACCAATAACCAACTTTAGCCAGCCTGTATGCTGCCGTAGGCATCTTTCTTTTGATCAAACTTTTATTTGCGAGCCATCAAAGCGTAAAGCAACCAATAGATGCGGGTCTTTCTTTTCGTCAACGGTTTCGATGAAACACCTAACCAACGTCCGTTTCAGCGATGTTGGAGCGATAGCGACTTCATCTTTGATGAACCATCATACAACTTGCTGGCGAGTGAAGGAAAGAAAAGTTTGTGTTTAAAGCCCGAATGTATCAACTAACTTCTGAAGAGCCTTGTAGTTTTCATGGCGTTCGGTTAAATGTGTCGAAGAATCGGGTTTCGTGTATCGTACGCGTAATTGTCCCTCACAGTCAGATACGTCCAGAGTTATGTCTTGTAATAAGACTGTGTCCACACACCTTCTTTCTCGCCAATCACGGTACATTAGCACAATAGCATCCGGAGATGCTTTATCAGACTCTACTGTTTTTGTGCCGACGTAAATGCCATGTATGTTTTTTGAAGCTGTTTCATAACTTGTTACGAATACAACAGACTCTTCTTTTCCTTTCAATAGCCCAAGTATTTCTTCGCGTTCCATATTGTTGTCATGAAGCAGAAGATTTAAATTCCTTTATTTTTTTAGTGACCGCGTGGTAGTTTGTGCTCACCGCCCGCGTTCCAATACATGCAATCCCTGCGTTCCCAAAGGCAGATCCCTTCAAGATGTGGCTTGCAAATGTCTGACAGAACGCCTATTTAAAAGTCACCACTCAAACATAACTATGCTGAAAAGCGTATCAGATCTCATACAACAACCATATGAAGACGCAAAAAAAGAGCTAAAATACAAAATAACAACTGTCGTGGAAGCCGGAGAAACGCATACCGACAAAAAAATCCTTATGCTCCGACATGTTGCGGAATTTTCGAGTGATGCTGAACCTGTAACCAATAAGGACATACTTGGTGTTATGGGGATACCGGAAAAAGATGAACAGCGCCAAGGGCTTTCCAATTCAATGGGAAAAATACAGAGTGCGCTAACTGCATATATTGGCCATGATGGCTCTGGTTCACTAACAAAATACTATATGCGCGAGGATGTGCTTAGTGCATACGAAGCAGAACATGGTGTCTGCCTTAGAACAGATTTCTTAGAAATATTGGATGCGTTGCTTGAAAGCCAACCAATAACGCCCGCGCCTTATGCGTTTGAATGTTTTCCTGAATTTTCTGAAATAACTTCTGGCACTCTCTGGTAAGAATTCACGACCACATCAGCCCTCGCAAGCAGCTCTTTCTTGTTGGTTGTTGTGAGCGCGACACAAAACATGCCGGCGCGCTTTGCTGCCTCAACACCGCGCGGGCTGTCCTCGATTACAATGCAGTTCTCTGGCTTTGAATTCATTTTTTTCGCAGCGTAAAGAAATACATCGGGCTTTGGTTTTGATGCAAAGCCGACGTCCGCAATTGTAAATATTTTGTTGCCAAATAGTTTTTTCAGCCCTAGTTTTTCATCAGCAATTTTCAGGAGCTCGCTGTCCAGAGAGGTTGCGATGCATGTCTTGTATTTTCCATGAACTTTGCTGTAGAATTCTTCAAAGCCTTTGATAAATTCCAGTTCGGCCTCATAATACTTTTTGACCAAGTCAACGCGTTCTCTGGCAAGTTCAGCGGCATTGCCGTTGAAACCGTATTCTTTTTGCATAATCCGAACACCGTCTTCAACAGAGCCCCCAATCATGAGCGGCATCAACCGCTCTTTGTCATAGATGAATCCTTTTCTTTTCAAAAACTCAGTAGTTCCTTTAATCCATGCCTGTTCGCTGTCAAGCACAATTCCGTCTGCGTCAAAAATTATTGTGTCGAACATATGCAATTACCAATTTCAGCCATCCTGTAAGTGTACGATGAAGTCACTGCGCTTCGCTTCGTTCCAACATTTCGGAAATACGTTCGTATTTCCTGTATTTCAGAAATAAATAAATGCGATAAGCATTTCTGAAATCCCCAATACGAAAATTGGTGTGTGTCTTGGCGAAGCACTTTTTCTTTTGATCAACTTTTATTTCTTGCTCTTGCTTGAACCTTTATTTACTCCCTCATATAAATTAGTTACATGCGCCCTGTACTCGCAAACATGGGTCTGGTTCTCCAGATTGCAGGAATCCTCATAGCGTTTCCCATTGTGATGGGATTCATCTATAACGAGACGCAGGCAATTATCGCATTATTCATAACAGGGTTCGCGTTTTTTTCAACAGGATTTATTTTGAATGCCCTCTCAATCCGCCAGTGGCTTGACTTTCGCCAGTCATGCATTCTTTTGACCGGAACTTTTTTTGTTCTGGGGTTCATTGGCTCCATCCCTTATTTCTCTCTCAATGTCTTTAATGATACAAGCATTAGCGCGCGCTTTGTAAATAGTTTTTTTGAAAGCATTTCAGGATACACCACAACAGGCTTTACACTCATATCAGATATTGATGCCCTGCCGCGCTCGATTGTGTTCTACAGGAGCTTCACGCATCTTGTTGGCGGCCTTGGAATTGTTCTCATAATGCTTGCGTTCTTCTACCGCGGAAAGACTCTTGAGCACCTGACAAAAGTCATAAATCTTGTGGGCGGACCGACAAACAGTATAAAGAGGTCTTTCATCTCTGTGCTTGAAATATATGTATTGTATGTAGTGCTTTTATCCGGGCTGTTCTATGCCCTTGATTATGCCGGCCTGGCAGAATCCATATCGATTGTGCTAAGCTCGTTTATGACCGGGGGGTTTTCTCCAACAGCAGACATGTCGAAATACACTTTCTTTCCTTCAGGAGGCCTGCTTATACTCATGATGTTTTTGGGCGCAATTAGTTTCTTTATTCATCATAGGATCTTTTCAAAGAAGTTTATGTCTGCAATCACAAAGGAACTTGTTGCATTTATATTCATTATTTTTGCAGGGATAATTGCCGTGCAGGCTGCATACCCTGCAAGTCTTGAAACAATATCATTCAATGTTGTTAGCGCATCCACGACAACAGGGTTTTCGACAATGGATTTTGCAGCAATACCTGAAAATGTCAAGCTGATATTCATCGCCCTGATGTTTATCGGCGGCATGAGCATATCAACTGCCGGCGGGATAAAGGTCTTTCGCGTCCTGTTGCTGTTTAAGGCCGTATCTTTTACAATCGGCTCTGTAATTGGCAGAACAACAGACCGAATATCCATTGACGGGCACGAGTATTGCAGGCGCGACATAATAACAAACCTGTTGTTCATCATTCTTTCTGGCGCGGCTGTGATTGTTGTTACATTCATGCTTAGCTTTGCCGGCTTTTCACTTGCGGACTCACTCTTTGAGGCAACATCTGCGTTCTCAACAGTCGGGCTCACAACAGGCATCGTCTCAGTCTCACTTGCAACACACCTCAAGGCAGCGCTCATACTGCTCATGGTGCTTGGAAGGGTTGAGATAATCGCGTTTTTGGTGGCTGTGACCAGAATCAAGGCGCAAAAGAATCATGCGCATGTGCCGGCAACATCAAAAGAATAAGAACGAAACTAAAAATAATACCATATTGACGAATATTCATCTATATTCTCTTTGTCATTATTCAGCCTTTCAAGGTAATCGTAGATCGAAACATCAGTGTAATTGTATGGCTCGACCAACTCAAACCGGGATTCCCATGGATAAAATCTGTACACTCTTTTGCCATCCTCAAGAACCATTATGACTTCGTGGTCCTGCCATGCGCGAAGATGCGTCTTTCCAAGGCGCGGCACATTGAACACAGGCTCATCTGTTCTTGTGAGGCCCGGCAAAAACCTTGCCTCTTCTTTTCTTTCCTGCTCAATTCTTGGGATTGGCACGCGATAATCAACAGTCTCCTCTTTTCCTTTTGTGTTGAATGTGTAATATGGTTCTATTCCTATTTTTTTGAGGGTCTTTCTCAGGAGGCATGACTCGTATTTTTTGCTGTTGTAGTATGTGAAAACCTGTTGATTGTAAATGTTGATGCCTGCATTCCTTATTTTCTTAAGGGCGTTTAGTGAATCAGGTGTGGCTTCTGTTGAATGTTCGAAGTGAGTGACTATTGACAGCTCTTTTTTCCCGAGTTCGTGGTATTTCAGGATTGTTTCAATAAAATCATCTGTAATTCGCTGCGGCATTGTAACGGGTATTCTTGTGCCAATCCTTATTCTTTCAACATGCCTGATTGCAGAGACTCCTGACATAACCCAATCAAGGATTGCGTCATTTAAGGTCAGCGGGTCACCGCCGGTAATGAGGACTTCAGTAATGTTTTTGTTATTATCAATCCATTTTATGGCATTATCCATTGCTTTTTTTGAGAATACGGCACTTTCTATGTCTGTAATTTCCCAGTTCCTTTGGCAGTAAACACATATCTGCGGGCAGGAATCAAATGGCTTGAGGATTACAATCTGAGGGTATCTTCGGGTTATGCCTGCTATCGGGCTTGAAGATTTCTCGCCCATGAAATCCAGGTTTGTGCCCTGCCTTTTGCTTTTTTCAAAGTTTTTGCAGTATGTTTCGCTCGGCAAAACCTGCGCCCTGATTGCATGGTCGTATTTGCGTGTGTTTTTATGGTCAAAAAGAGAAAGATAATGAGGTGTTATATGAAACGGGATGTTGAATCTTTTTGCAGCGTTGAGCCCTTTGAGTTCGCTGTCGCTTAACTTTACCAGTTTTTTCAGTGTGTTGATATCCCGTATAATGTTTTTAAGATGCCAGTTGTAGTCCTGCCAGTTTTTTTCAGTTGCCCTGAAGAACTTGAGTATGCGCTTTTTGTTTTCGTTTCTTTCTTTTACCAACACCGCGTCAAATCCTGTTTTGTAGCGCCTGAAGGATTTTTCCATTGTTTTGGCATATTGATCAAGAGACTTTGTGCGCTCAAGCGCAGCCTTGCGCCCGTTCATCTTCAGGAATGCGGGCGCGTTTTTCTCGACATACATGCCGGAATTGCAGTTTATGCCCCTTAAAAGAAAAATAAATTCAATGAGGAATCCAGGGTTTAGCTTTGACGGGCTGATTTCGTTGTTCGCGACTTTGTATAGAAGTTTCAAAGCAGAAAATTTTGTGATTTTTTCGTTTTCAGACCGTATTATGTTCTTGAATACCCTGATGCATTCCTTGGCATTGTTTTTTTCAAGCATGTTTATGTCCTTGAAATGCCTGTCTGAATAGATGTTATAAAGATGCTTCTCAATGCTGTTTAGATGCTTTAGCAAGCCGTTTCGCGCGTCGTGCATGTTTTTGCTTGAGCGAAGAATCATAAATGCCTGAAGGTCAGAGTTCCATAATGTTTCCAGAAGCTTTTTGTTGTTGTATTTGAGTAGGTTTTTCATGCCACATCCCCATACATTGGCAGGTAAGCCAATTTTATTCGAGTAGAATTTGTGGTTTCCATTTATGTTTGGGATACAGCCTTTTTATAAGTGCAATTGATGTTATACCCCCTCATTGACCTCATTTTTTAGGTACAGTTTACAGTTGTAAGAATTTATAAACTCTGTTGACTGATTATAGTAAGTGATACAATGCCTCTTACAAAATCAGACATAACCGTCCTTCGCGCGCTCTCAGACGGACGCGAGCGCGAGACAATGGAGCTTGCCGCATCTGTCAAACTTGATCAGGCAGCTGTTGCGCGCGCAGCCCTTGCGCTTTTGGGCGAAGCGTACATAAAGCAGAGGACAGATACAAAAATAGTTGCAGAACTTTCAAGTGAGGGAAAGCAAGTCATTAAAGGAGGCTTGTCTGAGACAAAACTCTTGCGCGAAATTGAGGGTGCTGCAAAGAAAATCAGTGAAATAACGCTTCCGGAGAAAGGTGTGGCTCTTGGATGGGTCAAGAAAAAGGGTTATGTTGACTTAAAGGACGGCGCGCTGTCCATTAATGAAAAAGGCAAAAAGAGCCTAAAAGAAAAGGAGCCTGAGATAAAACTGCTTGAGAAAATATCAAACGGTGAAGTCCCTGAAGAAAAAGACCTTTTTCTCCTTCGCTCAAGAAAGCTCGCAGACTATTCTGTAAGGACTCTTCATTATGTTTTTATTACAGAAAAAGGCCTTGAGTTCTCAAAGGGCGCTGACTCAAAGGAAGAGGTGTCTGAACTCACACCCGAACTTTTGAAAGACAAAAAATGGGAAAAAGTTGCTTTTCGAAAATATGATGTCTCGCTTCCTGTCGCGCCAATTCACCACGGCAGGCGACATTTTGTGGCGCAGGCAATGGAATATATGCGCAAAATATACCTTGAGATGGGCTTTAAGGAAATGGAAGGCTCGCTCATAAATACTGCGTTCTGGAATTTTGATGCGCTCTTCACTGCGCAGGACCATCCTGTGCGCGATATGCAGGACACGTTTTATCTTGACCCACTAAAAGGAAGGCTTCCTGCAAAAAAGACTGTTGATGTAGTAAAGAAGGCGCACGAATCAGGCACTCCTAATTCAAAGGGATGGCAATACAAGTGGAATGCAGAGGACGCGAAACGGATTGCGCTTAGAACGCACACAACTGTGCTTTCTGCCCAGACACTTTCGCGCATGAAAAAGAACGGATGGCCTGCAAAATATTTTGCAATCGGAAAGTGCTTCCGCAACGAGACACTTGACTGGTCGCACTTGTTTGAGTTCAACCAGTTTGAGGGAATTGTAATTGACAAGGACGCTAACTTTCGCCACCTGCTCGGGTATCTCAAAGAATTTTTCAAAAAGCTCGGCTTTTCAAAAGCAAGATTCAGGCCTGCATATTTTCCTTACACAGAGATGTCTATTGAGATTGATGTGTTTCATCCGGTACACAAGAAATGGCTGGAACTTGGAGGCGCGGGAATATTTCGCCCTGAAGTTGTCGAGCCTCTGCTTGGTGAGTTTGTGTCTGTGCTTGCATGGGGTCCTGGCTTTGACCGGATTTTGATGGATTATTATAAAATCACTGATATCCGTGACCTTTACAAGAATGATGTAAAGCAATTGCGCGGGATGAAGCAGTGGATGTGGTAGGATGAAAAAAATGATCATACCCGGCACAGGTGAAATGATAGAAATAAACAAGATTCTTGGTGGTCGCGTCATAAATGACGGTGCTCTGGAATTTATCATATCAAAAATTGAGTCAAAGGCTGAAAGCAAAACCGCAAAAAGGCAGGCTGCAAAAATAGCTGCAATCATTTGGATGGAGATAATACAGAAACACCCTTTCATGGATGCCAATAAAAGGACCGCTACAGAAACAATGCTTTTGTTTTTGAGAAAAAATGGCTTTTTTTTGGAAACATCAACGGCAGGCAAGGTTTATATTTCACTGAAACTTGCAAACACAGAAATGGACTATGACGCCCTTGTAAAATGGCTTTATGAAAAAATAAAAGAGGTGAAACAATGAAAAAGGAATACTTTACACGATATGTTTTTGATAAAGGTAATATTAAGGAATTGAAAGTCAGCAGGAAAGAGGCAATGAAAGACATAAGGCAGATTTTAAAGGAAGACAAAGAGTTTTTGAAGATCATGGAGAAGATGTAATAACTGCGCGGGATGAAGCAGCGGATGTTGTAATACTAAATTTAGTAAC
>JAFCBV010000139.1 GCA_017610545.1 Candidatus Nanohalarchaeota archaeon
AGAAACATCCGGAAGGCTATATTGCACAATACATATCCGGAAACCATAACGTAGATGGAACTGATATTAAAGAAGGTTATTACATTTATTTTACCGACGCCCACAATCTCCTGCTTAATGAGGTTCAAAACAAAAAGCACCATGCCTATGACGGAGACTCTTTATTGTCTGAACCCTACACCATTTCGGATCTACTCGTTCTATATGCCGCTCATGAAGTCCGGCACAAAATTCAGAAAAATAACGGAGTTACTCTTTTCAGAAATGGTGATTCATCAAAAGTTGCAGATCCGAACTTAAAAACAATAATCGCTGTTTTAGAAACAGAGAGTGATATTGACAAATATTATCATGACCCAAAAGAATTTGATTCAGAAGTGATTGGCAGATACGTGTCTCAAGTGTTGCATGAAGATATGAATAACTTTAGGCCCCGAACACTTGCCGCCATGCTTAAAGCACAACCAAACCAATTTTAATCGGCACCACACACCCCGTAGATTTATATATTATCCACTATAACAAACCTCATGCCTGTCTACTCCCATTCCCGGCTCGCCTGCTTTGAGCAGTGTTCACTGAAATTCAAGTATAAGTACCTTGACAAGTTAAAAGCAGAGACTGAACAGACCATTGAGGCCTTTCTTGGAAGCAGGGTACACGAAGCACTCGAAAAACTGTATCAGGACCATAAATTCCAGAAAAAAACCACTCTTGAGGAAATTCTTTCGTACTTCAAAAGCGAGTGGGATAAGCAATGCACTGACGAAATCGTTATTGTCCGAAAAGATTTCAGCAAAGAAAACTATTACGATATGGGTGTGCGCTTTATTACCGAATACTATAACAAGAACACCCCGTTCAACCAGACAAAGACACTCGGGCTTGAAACACTGGTGAATATTGACATCAACAACGACGGGAAATACAAGCTTCGCGGCTACATTGACCGCCTAACGTGCAATGGCGACAATCTTTTTGAAATACATGACTACAAGACAAGCGCGCATCTCCCGGCGCAGGATAATCTTGACAGCGACCGCCAGCTTGCCCTTTACGCCATTGCAATAAAGAACATGTATCCACAGGCAAAAAAGATTAATCTTGTCTGGCACTTTCTGGCGTTTAACCAGGAAATGCGCTCAAGTAGAACCGACGAAGAACTTGAAGCACTAAAAAAAGAAATAGTAACACGAATAGACGCAATAGAATCCGCAAAAGAGTTTGAGGCAAAAGAATCCGCACTTTGCAACTGGTGTGAGTTTGGCCCGATATGCCCGAGGAAAAAGCACCTTTATGCAGTAAATGCCTTAACCCCGGAAGCCTACAAAAAAGAAGACGGCGTGCGCCTTGTAAACGAGTACTACAACCTGAACGAGAAGAAGTCTGCTGCAGAGCGCGAACTTTCTGATGCAAGAACCAAGTTGTTTGACTATGCCAAACAACAAAATCTCGAGAATATCGTAGGCTCTGATGTCATTGCAAAACTAAGGATTTATCCAAATGTGTCCTTTCCAAGCAGGACAGACCTTGACCGCGGCGAGGTTGAGATGATCATACGAAAAGCAGGGCTATGGACCGAGTTCTCACAACTTGATACATTCTCATTGTCGCGCAAAATGCGCGCAGGCCAGGTAGACCCGGACATAATCCGGAAAATCAAGCCCTTTGTAACGCTTTCTGAGACAAAAAGGGTTTATATGAACAAGAAAAGCAAGTGGGATTAATGGTCACGACCCTGCAATAACTACGTTCTGCTTCCGGACAAAACATAAACAGTGTGCTTTGCCCTGAATGCATCCTGGTATAACCGATACTTACCTTCAGCACTACATTTTGTACAATAATTGCTTTTGTTTTCCTTTTCCAGTTTTGCCCCGCACTTCGCGCAGAATGACAGCCCCATACTATCATTATCTGAACGGGAAAGCTTATAAATTTGTTAGTTTTTTGATACCAAAGTGAAACTAATCAATTAACTAAAAGCAACCAATTTGCCATATGATGAAAAAAGAGAAAATCGACTGGGAACTTTACAGCTGGATTGTGCGCGGGAGCCAGAGAAAAAAAATTATTACGTCCTTAAGTAAGCCAAAAATTCCAACTGAGATAAAAAACGAGACCAAGCTGTCAATTGCCCATGTTTCAAATGTATTGAAGCAGTTTCAGGAGAAAACTATTGCCGACTGCCTCACACCCGAGGTTCACAGCGGCAAGATTTATGCTCTTACAAAAAAAGGCATGATAGTGCGGGAACAGATCATGAAGTATGGAAAATAAGGTTGTTTAGCAGTTGTGGATAAAAATGTCTGGTAAAAAATTCGTGGTTTACTGGCTCCCTGTAGCCGTCTGGGCGCTCGTAATGCTTTTTGTCTCTGTTTCCCGCGGAGATGCTGTTGCCGCTGTATCCGGGGGAATCCCGTTTGCCTCGGCTATTGCCCACTTTGGCGAATTTTTGGTACTTGGGTTTCTTGTCAACAGGGCGCTCGCGCAGGGAGGCAATTCAGGCAAAAAAATATTTTTTTCATCGGCTTTGTGTTTTGTGTATTCCGCGCTGACAGAAATTCTACAGCTTTACGTTCCCGGAAGGTTCTTTGCGTACGAGGACATTCTCATGAATAACGTGGGCGCACTGGTTGGGGTGAGCGCCATCCAGGCTCAATTATATATGGACCGACTCCAATCTATAACATCATGAATCAAACAATTATTTTCTCAATCTTAATCGGAATAATAATTATAGCAGGATGCACGCAAGTGTCCGTTGACGAACAAGGTATTGTGAACTGTAACGCAGATTATGATTGTTTGTACCGGCAAGCACTAAATGGAAATTCTGTTAAAGTAATTATTACTGAAGAAATCAGATCATTATCCCTGATTGAAAAAAGTGAAGTTAAAGTAGAACCCATAGACAATCAGTATCGCGTATCCCTGAAAATCCTTGAATTAAAAGAAATG
>JAFCBV010000014.1 GCA_017610545.1 Candidatus Nanohalarchaeota archaeon
AATGCATTGTATCGAATATATTGGAAAAATAAATGTTATATGTGTTGTGAATCTACTGTAGGAACCCGAATGACTTGAAATGGCCGTATTTTAAGGCAGCATACGAAATAGGCGTGAATACAGTGTTCTTGAATGAGCCGATAACTTTATATATCACATGATACAAAAATATATCACATGATACAAGAATATAACACTTATCGGATATTGCAGTTGTTTTTTGACCAGCCGACAAAACATTTTCAGCTTCGAGAGATTGCAAGACTCATTAATCTTGGCATGCCTTCAGTAATCAATCATGTAAAGAAGCTTGAGAAAGAAGGGTTTGTCAAAAAAGAGAAGAATGGTGTCTATGACAGCTATATTTCCTCAGGAGGCGCGCTTTTCAAAACATACAAGAGAAATGATATTTTATTGCGCGTTCACCAATCCGGGCTTATTGAATGTCTTGAAGATGCTTTGATGCCTGATGCAATTGTGCTATTTGGCTCATGCTCGCGCGGAGAAGATATTGAGACAAGCGACATTGACCTTTTTCTGGTGGCAAAGGAAAAAGATATTGAATTGAAAAAATTTGAAAACAAGCTTAAGAGAAAAATTTCACTTCATTTTGAGCAAAATGCTTCAAAAGTTCCAAAAGAGCTTTTGAACAACATAATAAACGGAACCGTGCTTTTTGGTTATCTCAAGGTGTTTTGATGAAGTTATGGGGTGAGTCGCAGAGAGAAATAAGGATGGTCTAGTCAGATAAAGATTGCAGGTTACACAATTTTTCTTACTTTTTCTACAAATTCCTCTGCGTTTTTCTTTGCTTCGTTGACGAGCGTAAGTTCAAAGGCTCTTGAGACGTCGTAGCATGCGCGTTCGCGCAGTGATTTTGTTTGGACAAATGCTTCTATGTCATTCTCTTCGAGACAATTTCCCAAAAGCCCCACATCTTCCCGCGTCAGGTGCTTTGATTCATGAAAATAATAATAAATGACGGCGCATAGTGTTGCAGAATGGGATTTTGAAGATATGCCAAATTTTGAGACAAGTGCAAGAGCCGCATGATATATCGAATAATAAAACGACGTAATAACCCAATCATAAAAATTCTCGTTTTGGCCGAAAATTCTTGAAATTTCATCTTTATGCTTATCGATAAGCCAGTTTGAAAAAGAAAGGTTGTGTTCGGATTTTGCAAGAAAATTCGCTGGCTTTAGCGTTTCTTTTCTCAAAACCCCCTTTCGGATGTATGTATCCAGCCAAAGCTTGCACTTTCTTTCATCTTTCATCCATGCGTACCAGTCAGGCTTGCCTTTCATTTTCCAACAACACCCACCATTCCACTCCTTGCACGATTATTTTGCTCTTTTTCAATTCCCGCATGAATTTGTCTTTTTCATCAAAGAATTTTTGATTGAATTCTTTCATAGATATGTAAACCGGCGAAATTTCAACGCTATGTTTATATCTTATTCCTTTCGCCTTGCCTTCTATATCTTCTTTATCGGGCTTGTTGAAAACCAAAAACAGATCGATATCGCTTTTTTTGGTAAATGTGCTCTTGGCGTATGAGCCGAAAAGAACTGTAAGTGCCGGTTTTTTTGAAAGTTGCTTTAGAAACTCGAAAATAGCGCTTCTGGCTTTATTCGGAAGCAGATACAACTTTGTATATTCTATCATGTGTATGTATGGAATAATCATCTTGTTTTCGTAGTTAAGAAAGAGCTTTACATTTCTTCCTTCTCTCACCTTTTTTATAAGGCGCTCTTTCTCCAAATTTTTGACATGGTGGATTATCGACGGCATTCCTGCATTCAGAAGTCTCGATAACTCGCGCAAATGCACACCTTCCTTTTGATATATCTCAGACAGCACATTGAGTTGTGACATGACATATATTTTGTATCATATGATATATAAAGTTTATCGTTAGTTTACGGGAATGAGCAATCAGGGAAATAAATCCTCTCCCTCCGTTTCATAAAACCTCTTTGCATCATAAACCAATTTCCCATTCACAAATGTCATAACAGGCCAACCCTTAAGTATCATTCCTTCATACGGCGACCAGCCGCATTTCGTGTGCTGCTCCTCGCGCTTTACTTCTTTTTCAAGATTCATGTCAACAACTATGATGTCTGCAAAGCTTCCTTCTTTAATTTCGCCGCGCTCTTTCAGTCCGAACCTTTTTGCAGGATTTGTTGAACAGGTTTTTACAAATGTTTCAAGGGAAATTTTGTTTTTATTTATAGCATCAAGAAGGAGCGGTACGCGCATTTCAACTCCCGGAACTCCTGCAGGAGCATCAAAAAAGTTCTTGCTCTTCTCATCAATTGTATGGGGGGCATGGTCTGTTGAAATGATGTCTATTTCATCACGGTTTATTCCGTTCCATAAGGTAGAGAGATCACTTTCATTTCTTACAGGAGGATTCATCTTTGCGCGTGCCCCTTTTTCCTCAAGGTCTTTTGTGGTCATAAACAAATATGTCGGGCATGTGTCGCAAGTGATGTCTTGACCCTCTTTTTTTGCATTGTAAATAAGTTCGGTTGCGCGCGCTGTTGTCATGTGCGTTATGTGCGCTTTTGCGCCGGAATCTTTTTGAAAACATATTGCAGTCTCAACTGCTTTTATTTCTGCGCTATGAGGCCGGGAGTCTGCGTGCGCGAGAAAATCTTTTCTTTCTTTCATATCTTCTGCTGTAGCCTCAAGGATTTCGTGGTCCTCTGCATGAATTACTATTATTTTTCCTGTTTCCTTTACTTTTTCGAAGGCTTTTTTCTGAAGCACAGGGTCTGTCAGAAGAAGGTCTCCTGTTGTCTTACACATGTGAAGCTTGAAGCCGCACACGTGCGGTGCAACTTCATTAAGAGAATCAAGATTGTCGGGGCCAAGGCCGAAATAAAGTCCGTAATTTACAACGCTTTTTTTTGCAAGCTCTTTTTTCTGAAACAAGCGCTCTTTTGTGGTTATTGGCGGGTCATTGTTTACCATGTCAAATACTGTTGTTGTTCCGCCCGATGCTGCAGCGCGCGAGCCACTTGCCCAGTCTTCTTTGTGGCTTTCAGAGAAATCGCGGAAGTGAACATGAATGTCTATTGCGCCCGGAAGAATGAGTTTTCCTGTACAGTCTATTTTTTTGCCTGAAAGGTTTTCTCCAATCTTTGCAATTCTTTCGTTTTCAATAAGAATGTCTTTTTTTTCAAGTTTTCCGTCCAGGAAAACATGCCCTCCTGAAAGAACAATGGAACTCATGCAAAGTCCTTCCATTCCTTTTTTGCGCCGGTCTTGTCGCGCGCAAAGAACCCGAAGTCTGATATTTTCTTTAAGTCCGCGCTTCCAAAAACAGGGCCGTCTTTACATACGCGCAGGCCTGTGGGGTCAAGCACACACTGCCCGCAGACACCGAAACCGCATTTTATCCAGCGCTCGAGAGATGCCTGCACAGGAACATTGTTTTTTTCACCCATTTGCACAATATGATACATCATGATTTCAGGGCCGCAGGTGTATATGCAGTCGAATTTTTCTTCAGAGAGAAGTTTTTCAAGTGCCTGTGTTGTGAATCCTTTTATGCCGCGCGAGCCATCGTCTGTTGTTATAACAAGCTTTGCGCCGAGCTTTTCTATTTTGTCTGCAAAGAGGATATTTTTTTCTGTGTCTGCGCCGATTATGGCGGTTGTTTCAATTCCTTTTGATATGGCTTCTTCTGCGAGCAAAAGAAGTGCTGCGCTTCCATAGCCGCCTCCGACAAGAACTATTTTTTTGCCAACCACATCAAAGCCGTGTCCGTAAGGGCCGCGCACCCCGAGAATATCTCCTTCTTTCATCTCATGCATTTTTGAGGTTGCTTTGCCTCTTTTTTTGACAGTTATTGAAACTGTTTTTCCTTTTCCTGTCAGGGTGAATGGCTTTTCATCAACTTCAGGAATCCATGCCATTACAAACTGGCCGGGCTTTGCTGAAATTTCTTTATTGAGTATGAATGTCTTGACATCGTGCGTTTCGCTGATGACTTTATTTATTCGCACTCCAACAGGGTAGTCAGCTTTATTCATGCGCGGCACCTGTAATCTCCTTTGTGTTTTTGTAGCCGTGTTCTTTCATCAATTCAATTGTCTCGTCCCCGATTTTTTTGAATGCGTTCGCGCCTCTATAATATACTGCGGAGCCTATTCCTACCTGCGTTGCCCCTGCAAGCATCATTTCCATTGCGTCCCTGCCACTTGTCACTCCACCGACGCCGATTATCGGAATCTTTACTGCTTCATATATTTCATACACGCACCTGACAGCAACAGGGCGAAGCGCAGGGCCACTTATGCCGCCCATCTTGAAGTCAAGGACAGGTTTTCTTGATGCGATATCAATTATCATCCCGGGGCCAAGAGTGTTCACAGCAGTTATGCCGTCTGCTCCCGCATCTTCGGCAGTTTTTGCAAGTGCGCCGATTTTGTCAACATTCGGGGATAGCTTTACAAGAACAGGTATTTTTACAGCGTCTTTTACGGTGCTTGTAAGTTCAGAGAGGAGTTTCGGGTCGCTTGCATACGGCTTTTTATGGACTACGTTTGGGCAGGAAGGGTTTATTTCTATAAGGTCTGCACCTGCTCCCTCTGCCATTGTTGCGACCTTTGCAATATCTTTCGGGGTGTCGCCTATTGCGTTTGCAATAAGAGGCACATGCTTTTCTTTTACTTTTTTTATTTCAGGGAGAAAGGCATCTATTCCCGGGTTTGACAGCCCTACAGCATTTAGAAGACCTGCTTCGAATGCTATTACAGTTGGGTTGGCATGGCCGCGCTTGGCTTCAAGGCTTATTGATTTGGTTGTCACAGTGCCGGCCCCGGACTCGTGCGCGCGAATTAAAGATGATGCCGATACACCAAGAATTCCTGCAGAAAGAACAAAGGGATTTTTAAGGTCAATCCCAAGGGAGCGCATCTTCAGCATCGCACATCACCGCACCTGTATTTCCTGCTCACAGTAAATGCACTTGAGGATTGCAGGCTTTTTTGAGATAACATCGAACTCGCTTGCGGTGTTTGGCTCCATGTTTGAAATGCATAAAGGGTTTTTGCATTTAACATGCCCCTTTATTGTGTCCGGGAGAGTCACTTTTTCTTTCTTTTTGACACCGAAATCCTTTATGGTGGCAATGGTCGCGTCAGGGCTAAGGAGCGCAACTTCTTCGTATTCTTTTGGTGCAAGGTATTTGTCATCGATTTTGAGTATGTCCTTTTTGCCCAGGTTTGTGCTTGGCACATTGATTGCGATTATGGCGGTCCGTTCTTCAACGCCTTTGAGTGCGCGAAAGACCTCAATACCCTTTTCGGCGGTGATGTGGTCTATTACCGTACCGTTCTTTATTTTTTCTACAAGAAGGGTTTTTTTATTATTCATTCTACCAACCCCAAAACAAGTGCAATCAGCGCCATTCTCGTAGGCACACCGTATGCGGCCTGCTTAAAGTATACAGCCCTTGGGTCTGAGTCAACTTCATACGAGATCTCGTCAACTCTCGGCAGGGGGTGCATTAAAATCATATCTTTTTTTGCAAGGGACATGACTTTTTTGTCTATAATTGTACTACTTTTAACATCCAAATATTCTTTTTCAGAGCCAAAGCGCTCTTTTTGTATTCTTGTAGCATAGACAACGTCAAGGTTTGGTATGGCTTTTTCGATTTTGCTTTCTTCTATGACCTGTATATTTTTTTTGGCAAGATTTTTGAGAACATATTTTGGCATCCTAAGCTGTTCCGGGGAGATGCAGTATATTTTGACGCCCTCGAAAAGCGACAGGGCGTATGCAAGGGAGTGGACGGTCCTTCCGTACTTAAGATCCCCGAAAAGCCCTATATTGAGCCCTTCTATTTTGCCCTTTTCTTTCATGATTGTGAACAGGTCGAGAATTGTCTGCGTTGGATGCTGGTGGCCCCCGTCTCCTGCATTTATCACAGGGACATCCGATGCGTTTGCAGAGACGCGCGCAGCGCCTTCAGAAGGGTGGCGCACTGTGATTATGTCTGAATATGCTGCTGCCATGCGTATGGTGTCTGTAAGGATCTCGCCTTTTTTGACAGAGGTGGCTTTTGCATCTGCAAAGCCTACAATATTTCCGCCAAGGCGCAGCATTGCGCTTTCAAAGGACATTCTTGTTCTTGTGCTTGGCTCAAAGAAAAGGGTTGCAAGTATTTTTCCCTTGCAGAGGGATGTGCCGTTTTCTATGAAAGAAATCATTTTTTCAGAAACAGAGAGAACCTTGTCTAGTTCCTCGCGAGAGAAGTCTTCTATTGAAATGATGTTTTTGCCTTTGAGGCTCATGAGTATCGTAATATGTTGGAAGCACAACTTTTTAAATAAACGCCTTTCGTAAGGCATATATAGTCTGCTTCTACATAGTATCTAAAATGTGGGCGAATTTATCGTTTCTTGCAATCACAGACTTTGTTTTATTTTTGATTCTTGCATTAGTTTCGCTCCAGTGGTCAGGCCGTGAAAAGGCGAGAGTCCGGTTTTATTTTTCTATTATGGCGGTTTCATTCTTTTTTGCCGGAGCCTACGAAACAGTTATTATCTCTTCTAATGCATCGGCACAAATACACCATATTCATGTTCTTTTTTCGGCAATGGTGTTTTCTTTCTTTGCAGCAGAAATGTGTGGCGTAAAAAAAATAAAGAGTGTTTCAGTTGTTCTTGCACTGTTGCTATTGATTGTTTCCGGTTCTGTGAATGTCATGCGCATGACATATCTCGTGGCAGTTGTCATTAATTTCATGTCATTTTTTGTTCTTTTCGAGTTTGCGCACGGGCGGATGAAGACTACAGGGGTTCTCGGGCTTATTGCAACGGCTTTTGGGGCAGCTATAGTTTTTGCAGACGTACCGAACCTGACATTTGAGAGGTTCTGGTTTGTGGCAAACATATTTTTTGGAGCAAGCTTTGCGGCGTTGCTCTATGGATCACACAACAGTAAATTTCTTTTGCCAAGAAATGCGAGGATTGTGTTTGATGAATCAAAGCTCTCTTTTTCAAGGGCATTTAAGCCTCTTTTCTACATCATACTATATCTTTCTCTTATGAATGTGGTCCTTGTGTTCTCAAGCCTTGCGCTTCATGAGGCAGGGCACTTTTTCATAGGATCTATGTATTCCTGCACAGGAGAGGTCGTTCTTTTTAATTCAGATAACACAGGGCCATACACTATGCTTTCATGCCCGAAAGAAGCTCCAATGAATATCATAAATATGGCGGGTTTTCTTTTCATTCTCCCTTTTGCTGCAATGTTCTTTCTGCTAAAAAGATATCCTGAAAGAAATTTTGGATTGATAATCGTGGGCCTCGCACTAGTCATGAGTTCTCTTGATTTCTCAGCGGTCCTGCCTGTTGATATTGTGCGCATGATTATGCTGCTTGGCACACTTTTACTGGGTCTTGGCGAAGCGTTTTTGATAAGCGCATATATTTCACCGGAAAAAAAGCATAGGCATACAATTATTTCTTCGGATTGATTTTTAATCCCTTTAGCAAGGGCAGGCCTGTTTGTTGGTTTTCAATAACGGTTTTGTCGGAAGGTAAATCTATTGCATTGCGGGGGCTTTTTGAAAAGAAATATAATGGCGTGTCGTTTTTACCCAGGGTCTTGTGAAGATAGTATGTTTTGCCTTTCGTATTTTTGTAAGTGTAAACCCCAAAGAAGCCCATTTTTTCACAAGGTTATTCTATTGCAGAGGGCATATATAATTTAGGGTGCGTGCGCAGGCGGTTTCGCTTTGCAGAAAGATGCATAGGTTTATATATTTCGCGTGCAGTACTTAATGAATCTGGCGGCCATGGCGGAGGGGCACACCCGATCCCATCTCGAACTCGGAAGTTAAGACCTCCAGCGATTTGAGTTGTACTGCCTTTGGGCGGGAACCTCATGACGCTGCCAGATACCTATCAATGACATGTGAAGTGTATTGCGGATATATCCGAAATTTACGACCCGCAATGAGCCAAATATGCATGTATGCCCTGGTGGTGTAGTCGGCTAGCATCTGAGACTGTCATGCGGCTGCAAAATATCTACTTGGATAAACCGCGGCTGTGCAGAACTCTCAGGAGTCGGGTTCAAAAAGTGGTGGCGTAAACGTTTATAAAGCTAAAAAAGCATCCTTCTATGGTGGAGGCATATTGCTTTAAATAGAAAACACCAGATATAATATCTGGTTGTGAACCCATAATTGTTGTTTTTGCGCCCGATTTTGAAAATCCCGACCAGGGCGTGCTATGAGCAAAATATAGAAACTTCATGAAAAACAGAAGCGTGTTGGTATACTTTAGAATGAGTATGGCTTGTGTTTTTGGTTTTTATAATTAAAATCAGTTCGGCATATTGTGCGGGCCCGTAGCTCAGTCTGGCTAGAGCACCGGGCTCTTAATACGAGGGTGAAGCTTTTAACCAGACGGATATTTCCGGATCTGTAGAAGATACCCGGGTGTCGAGGGTTCAAAATTTGGTGACGTTGAATAGAATCAAAATCCCCAATGAAATTCCCTCCGGGCTCGCCATTAATATTGCATGGGCTTTGCGAAAACGCATAGCTTTAAAAAGACGCGTGCAGAGACTGTACGTCTTGTCTTATTTTGAAGTCGCAGATGCGACTTCGAAAGCTTGAAACCGAATCAACGGACCCGTTCTTTAGGAGGGGTCGCATAGAGGTTTCATGATTGTAGGTCACATTATGAAAGAAAAAGATATTCTCTTACACGAACTTGTGCCCAGGCATGAAATAATGCCTACAGAGGAAGTAGAAGTTCTTCTTGTAAAATTGAAACTCACGGTTCAGAACCTACCTAAAATTCTTGAAGCGGACAAAGTAGTTGAGGCAATCGGCGCAAAAGCCGGTGATGTCTTGAAAATAACTCGTAGCAGTCCGACTGCAGGAACTTCATTATATTATCGTCTTGTTGTGGAGGGTTAATTGTGGAAAAAAGTATAGCCAAGTCATATGTTGAGGAACGCGCTGCAGCAGGATTTCTTGTTGCACATCAGATTGACTCATACAATGATTTTGTAGTAAGGCGGTTGCAGAAAACCCTTAATGATATTGGGAAAATGGTTGTTGAGCTTCCGACAGGTGAGGAGCTTGTAATTAAGCTTGGAAAAGTGACCTTAAATGAGCCCCAGATGAAAGAGTCTGACGGGTCTTTTA
>JAFCBV010000140.1 GCA_017610545.1 Candidatus Nanohalarchaeota archaeon
TATTTAAATGTATTTAACATATATATTAAAGTATATATTTAGGTGATAAAATGAAGAAATATCAAAAAAATAAAAAAGAATTTAGAAAATTGCAAGACGCCAAGCGAATCGCGTACAAAGAGCTAAGAAAAGCAGGGAAGCTGCCGACTAAAAAAGTAGTATGTGGCGCAACATTTTTTGTTTTGAGGTCACAGGGCATGCCGTACGATGAAGCGAATTTCCTTGTAAATCTTTTGCTCGGAAAATAAGCTGTCGCTTATCCCCCAACAATACTCACACTAGTCATAACATCCCCCTTCCTAAGCGCAAGCGCAACGTCCAGACCATCTACAACCTGTCCGAAGACTGCGTAGTTGTCGTCAAGAGAGTGGGATGCTTCAAGGGTTATGTAGAACTGGCTTGATGCGCTGTTTGGATCCTGTGCGCGTGCCATGGCGAGTGCGCCTTGTATGTGGCGAAGGTCAGGGTGAATTTCAAGAGGGATGCTTTCAGCAGAGCCGCCTGTGCCGTCACCTTTCGGGTCGCCGCCCTGTATTACAAATCCTGCCACATATCTGTGGAATGAAAGACCGTTGTAAAAGCCGCTTTCAGCGAGCTTTATGAAATTAGCAGTTGTTGTTGGCGCTTTGTCTTCGAAAAGCTCAAGTTTTATTGTTCCTTTGTTTGTTTCAATTACTGCGAACCTGTTTGATGCCATGCTATCATCTCCTGAAATGTCAGTTTGCGCTGCGTCACTGGTTATATTGCCTGTGCAGCCAAGTGTGAACACAACCAAAGTAAGCGCAAGAAACGTGTGCAGAAAATTCCCTGTAAAATGTGAGCGTTTCTTCATGCGCACTTATTGAAATGAAAATTATATATGCGTGTGCTTCCTTTACATTCTGCATGACTGGCAGAAAGCAGGTTCTTTTTAACAAGACATGCAATAAGATCATCTCAAAAAATGTGCGCTTTGCCTCGACCCCGTTGCAGAAGATGCGTGGGCTGATGTTTCGTAGAAAACCGGACTATGCGCTTGTTTTTCAAACCAGGTTTCCCGGGCGCGCAAGCCTTTCAATACATATGTTCTTTGTGTTTTTTTCAATAGATGTTGTATATCTGAGAAATAATTGTGTTGTTGACATCAGAAAAGGAGTGCGCCCGTTTACTCTGTTTATTTTGCCTGCAAAGGAGTCTGATACACTTATTGAGCTTCCGGTGGGCTTAATTGAGATGGGCAAAGTACGTGTTGGAGATATAATTGAGCTTAAAACAGTATGATCTGTATTTGAGTCTTATTGAAAAGTCAAATGTGTGCTGAGATATCTTTAAATAAATTATATTTCAAGCACATATGAAAAATCGAATGTTTTGTAACGGTGTTTTTATATTTTCAAATAACCCCAACGTGAAAATGGCTGTAGAAAACATAGCATACATCATTGCAGGGATGCTGATTGCAGTTGTGGTGTATGCAGGAATTGGATTTTTGCTTAGCACATCAGAACCTCTCGTGACGGTAGTTTCGGATTCAATGGAGCCGACACTTTCCCGGGGGGATATGCTTATATTGAAAGGCATACCCTTTGATGAAATAAGTACTGGAAAAGAGGATGGCGACATCATAGTTTATATTTGCCCTGACAGTGAGCCAAAGTGCCCTGACGGGAACAAACTTATCGTACACAGGGTCTTTAGCAAGAACCCTGACGGAACCATAACCACGTGGGGAGACAACAACCCCGCGTATGACCGTTGGAACGTACAACCCGAGTGGATAAAAGGCAGGATGTTAATCCGACTGCCTTATTTTGGATACCCGCGAATCCTGATATCGGATTACTTGAACATATAGGTGATGAAGAATGAAACTTTGCCAGAAATGTGGAAGCTTGCTTGCACCAGTGAAAAATGGAAATAAAATAGAGTTTTTTTGCCATAAATGCAACAAGAAGCAACGCATAGACAAGGAAAATATTCCTAAGTTCACTGAAAAGATTGACCGCGCTCCACAGGACGAAATTCCGATTATCGAAAAGCAGACCAATATACTGCCGATAACAAATGAGGAGTGCCCTGAGTGTGGAAACAACGAGGCCCGCTGGTGGACTCAACAGACGCGCTCGTCTGATGAACCGGAGACCCGATTTTACCGCTGCACAAAATGCGCCAAGACATGGAGAGAATACTCTTAAATAGAATGCAGGATACTGAGTTCTATGGATTTAAGGCAGGTTCCGGCGCATGTTCGAAAGATAAAGGAAATAGATATATCCAGGGACGCGCGTGTTCGGATTCTTGGAAAAATATTGTCTAAAGCAGGGGACTCTTTTGTTATTGAAGATGACACAGGAAATATACCTGTTTTCTCAAGTTCTGAGATCGTCTCGCGCTTGTATGATGGGCAGATAGCGCGCGTTTATGCGCAGGTAATGCCTGATGAGGCAGGATGCGTCAATCTGCGCGCAGAGTTGGTTTTGGATGCTACAGGCCTTGACATAAACCTATATAAGCTTGCGGAAAAAATGTGGATTGAGGCAAATTCCTGACATCGTTGCTAAAAACAGGATGCGCTTAGGCAAAAGGTATTATAATGACATTCAAGGCGGTTCTTGAAAATATTGGTATTCTTCGTGATAGTCTCGGAGCATTGTCTGAACTTGTGAGCGAGGGAATTTTTGTTGCAAAAGACAATGGATTAAAATTTAGTGCAACAGATCCTACAATGGTTGTCTTAATAGACTTTGAACTCCGGGCCGCTGTATTTAAGGAATATGTGGCCGAGAAAGAAACTGAGATTGCGATAAACATTGACAGCTTGCTTGCGGTGTTGAAGCGCGCAGGGGCTGAAGACACAGTTACCCTTGATCAATTTATTTCTGAAGTGGTTTCTATTGACCCTGACCTTTTTGTAGCATATGTTTTAAAAACAAGGCATGCTTA